>NZ_NPJL01000005.1:0-35825 GCF_002251325.1 Prevotella sp. P4-67 | reverse complement strand
ATCTATCACTTTATTGTTTCTATATTCATCTGGAAACACGACATCTATTTCATTATCTTGCAATCGTACAAAGCCATATATAACAAAAACCAAATATAAAACTCCTTCAAGCAAACTATTCATGTTATTAAAACACATTATAGTCATCAACAGTTCATATACTAAAAAACCTTTGACATGTAGAATAGAACTAGGTTTTCTATGCAAAAGCATCCAGCGTATATAAAAAGAATAGGCAATAAAAACAAGACCCCCAAACATAGGTGCCACTATAGAAGTAGCACTTTTCATCGCAGCCCATAGAGAGCCTACAAATAGCAGCACACTTGCAATCTGGAAACTTTTATATAACTGATATACTCTAGGATAGAAACAGATATTTAGAATCTCCGGATTATCACGATCCAGTTCAACACCATTATCATTACCATCCTGTTTCTCTTCATTACCTTCTATGATTATTGTATCATTAGATGATGTAGGTAATGGTCTATGTTCTTCTTTGTTTTTCTTGGTTGTCTTTAGCCTTTGATTTATTTCTGAAACAGATTGAGGACGCTTTGAGCGGTCAATACCACCTATGATAGTTGTATCATCAGATGTAGACAATGGTCCATGTTCATCTTTATTTTCCTTGGTTTTTAGCCTTTGATTTATTTCTGAAACAGATTGAGGACGCTTTGAACGGTCAATACTCATCATCCATACTATCAACTCCCGCATCTCTTTAGATATACCAGGCATGGGTAAGGACAAATGTTTATCTTCAGATGCATCCGACAACAATGCATCAACAGTTGGAGGATTCTGATAAGTCGCAAGTTGATATAA
Organism: Prevotella sp. P4-67; assembly: GCF_002251325.1. NCBI lineage: Bacteria > Pseudomonadati > Bacteroidota > Bacteroidia > Bacteroidales > Prevotellaceae > Prevotella > Prevotella sp. P4-67. The sequence continues at coordinate 34,994 of NZ_NPJL01000005.1, read as the reverse complement.
TACAGCACCAAGGGCATAAAAATCTGTCCACGGACCAAATTTTTCAATACTTTGAGCCAACTGCTCTATCGGTGCGAAACCTTTAGTATAACAAACGGCCGTACTTGTTGTCATTTGTCCATCCGACTTAATCTGTTTAGATGCTCCAAAATCAATCAATTTCAGGTTTCCATATGCATCAGCCATAATATTGGAAGGTTTCAAATCTAAATGATAAATCCCAATATTATGTATAGCCTGCAAACCATTCAATAATTGATGAAGAAACTTACGAACTGTCTTTTCGGCATAAGGTTCTCCCCTATCACTAAGCCTTTCAGCAAGATTCTTTCCTGCTATATAATCCATCACATAGTAACTGGTATTGTTTTCGTCAAACAAATCATACACTTTTACAATATATGGACTATTAATTTTCTGCAGTCGCAAGGCTTCTTTCTTAAACTTATTACATTGCGCAAATACTATATTCTCATTATGACTACTGGTTATTTTCAAGGTTTTATCATCATCATCACGCTGACAAACATCACGCATGTAATACTCCTTAACGGCAAACTTCTTTTCAGAAGTTATATCTTTTACCAAATACGTATTTCCAAAACCACCAGACGATAAGTATTCCTCTATCTTATATTTGTTATGCAGAATTGTTCCTATTGGAAGATAACCGTCAACCTGCTTCATAATAAAAACAATATAAAAAGTTAGTTACACCTGTATCGATAGAAGTTTCTACTTCTTCAGCGCTGCGGTGCGCACACGGCTCAGCGTCTCGGGAGTCATCTGCAGATAGCTGGCGATATAGGTGAGCGGCGCGCGGAGTATCACCTGGGGCATAATCTTGCACAGCTTCTGATAGCGGTCCTGCGATGTCTCGAAGCGCACCAAGTCGGCATGAATCTGGGAGGTGATAAGACTCTCTTCCAGTATCTTGCGATAGAGTATCTGGATATTCACATTGTGCAGAGCCACCTCCTCGAGGCGTGCCTTGGGCAGGGCGTAGACCCATGTGGGCTCCAGCGCCTCTATCTGCAGTTGTGTGGGTTCCTCTTTGAACAGGCTCTCTATACACATGACGATTCCGCCCTCGACGGCGATATGCTCGGTGAGCTCCTTGCCGTTCTTGAAATAGAACTGGCGCGTCATACCCTTGGATATATACAGGAATTCTCTGCATATATCGCCCTCGGACAGTATCATCTGTCCCTTCAGGTATTTGCGAGGTACCAGAATACTCTCCAGAATATCCAGTTCTCCATGGGTCATTGTACTGTATTTACGTGCCAACTCACGGGCTACGTCACGTGTTGAATTAAACTTTTCCATAATAAGGAGTTAACTTAATTGTTGATAAGTATAGTAGTACAGAAAGATTTTCCGTTAACATCAGAAGGTTAAGACGAAAATTTCATTCACGAACCCTGGGGTTGCCAAGAACTACATTCTTTCGGTGCATATTACACTCTTTAATGCAAAGATAATAAAAAAAACTATTACTCAACGCATTTTAATATATTTTTATACTCTTGCAATAGTTTTGTAATGTCAATACGGAAACGAAAACCCACACCATGGGATGGCTGACAGTATGGCCACGCGACATGATGTGGGTGAATATTGCGTTCTTTGCCCGTATCGTATCAATCGAGCTTCAGGACGGCGAGGAAAGCCTTCTGGGGCACTTCCACGTTACCTATCTGCTTCATGCGCTTCTTTCCTTTCTTCTGCTTTTCGAGCAGCTTGCGCTTACGGCTCACGTCGCCGCCATAGCACTTGGCTGTAACGTCCTTGCGCACCTGCTTCACCGTCTCGCGGGCCACAATCTTGGCACCGATAGCTGCCTGAATGGCAATGTCGAACTGCTGGCGGGGAATGAGTTCCTTAAGTTTCTCACACATCTTGCGACCCAGAGTCACGGCATTGCTTTCATGGGTAAGCGTGGAGAGGGCATCGACCGACTCACCATTGAGCAGAATGTCGAGTTTGGCCAACTTGGACGGGCGGAAGCTGTCGATATGGTAGTCGAACGAGGCATAACCCTTGCTGATAGACTTGAGCTTGTCGTAGAAGTCTATCACTATCTCGCCCAGAGGTATCATGAAATGGAGTTCCACACGGTTGCCGCTCACATACTCCTGCTTGAGCAGTTCGCCACGCTTGTCGAGGCAGAGTTTCATGATGGGGCCGATATAGTTGGCATCGGTGATGATGGTGGCGCGTATGTAGGGTTCCTCTATATGCTCTATCAGCGTCTGCTCGGGCAGACCAGATGGGTTGTGCACTTCCTTGGCATTGCCATGCTTGTCATAGACCATATACGACACGTTGGGCACGGTGGTGATGACGTCCATATTGAACTCGCGGTCGAGGCGCTCCTGCACTATCTCCATGTGGAGCAGGCCCAGAAAGCCGCAGCGGAAACCGAAGCCGAGGGCTACCGACGACTCGGGCATGAAAGTGAGCGAGGCATCGTTGAGCTGGAGCTTTTCCAGCGAGGTGCGCAGGTTCTCATAGTCAGACGGATCGATGGGATAGACACCGGCAAACACCATAGGCTTGACTTCCTGGAAACCGGCGATAGCCTTATCGCAGGGCTCATCGACGTGGGTAATGGTATCGCCCACCTTGACTTCCTTGGCGTTCTTGATGCCGCTGATGATATAGCCCACCTCGCCGGTAGAGAGCTGCTGCGTGGGAATCATGTCCATCTTGAGCACACCCACCTCGTCGGCGGTATATTCCATGCCGGTATTGAAGAACTTCACCTTGTCGCCCTTGCGTATAGAGCCGTTCTCCACCTTACAGAGGGTGATGATGCCGCGGAAGGAGTTGAACAGCGAGTCGAATATCAGAGCCTGGAGGGGAGCATGGGTATCGCCCGTAGGACTGGGGATGCGCTGGACCACGGCCTCGAGAATCTCGTCGACACCCTCTCCGGTCTTGCCCGACGCACGCAGGATGTCCTCGCGCTTACATCCCAAGAGCTCCACTATCTCGTCTTCCACCTCGTCGGGCATGGCACTGGGCATATCTATCTTGTTGATGACGGGTATGATTTCGAGGTCGTGCTCGATAGCCATATAGAGGTTGGAGATGGTCTGCGCCTGCACGCCCTGAGTGGCATCGACCACCAGCAGAGCGCCTTCGCAGGCGGCAATACTGCGCGACACCTCGTAAGAGAAGTCGACGTGTCCGGGAGTATCAATAAGGTTGAGGATATATTTTTCGCCACCCGACAGATATTCCATCTGTATGGCGTGGCTCTTGATGGTGATACCGCGCTCGCGCTCGAGGTCCATATTGTCGAGCATCTGTCCTTCGGTAATCTGTATGGTCTGCGTACGCTCCAGCAGTCTGTCGGCGAGGGTAGATTTGCCATGGTCGATGTGGGCGATGATGCAGAAGTTGCGTATATGCTTCATTGTGATAATTCCTGATTAGAGTGCAAAGTTACTGAAAATCGGTGATATATTGTCGGTTTGCCACAAAAAAAATATCAGCCTCACGAATAAGTTTTTCACTTTCTTGACGATTATAATGATAATATTCGTAACTTTGCACACCTATTTATATATAATATATAGTGTCATGAAGAGAGTATTGATTGTCATAATGCTTGCTATGACGCTCGCGGCATGCCACGAGTCGATAGAAGACAGGGCCGAGCGCGAGGCTCGCGAGTTTACCCGCCGCTTCTGCCCCACCCCGACCAAGGACTATATACGCACAGACAGCATCGTGTTCCGTCGGGCCACGCGCGAGTACATATATTATTGTACCATCACCGACGAGATGGACAATGTAGAGGTGATAGACCGCAACCGCCAGTATATCCATAACCATCTACTGGAGGGCCTGCGCCAATCGACCGACATCATGGCTTACAAGCAGGCTGGCTTTATCTTCGTCTACGAATGTAAGTCTGACCAGAACCCCGACCTCACCCTCTACCACGACAGCTTTGGTCCCGACGACTACCGGGAGTCCAAACCGGAAAAATGAGAGCTGCATTAATAACAAAAAAGCGAACGCCTAATCATCAGCGTTCGCTTTTTCCGTTTCCGTTATCAGGGTCTCCGTGTCAGAATCCCATCTCTTCCAGAGCCGTAGCCAACTGGTCAGGACAACTGGTGGGCTTGGCGCCGCAGCGGATGCCCTGCAGACGGGCCTTGACATCCTCGGCTTTCATACCGCGGATGAGGGCGCAGATGCCTTGCAGATTGCCGTGGCAACCACCCATAAAACTGACATTCTGCACACAGCCGTTGTCATCGACATCGATGTCTATCTGGCGGCTGCAGGTGCCCTGGGTGATATAGCTATAATGCTTCATCGTCTATTAATCCTCAGCGGGTTTCATATTGGTGTACACGTTCTGCACATCGTCAAACTCCTCGAGCTTCTCTACCATCTTGTCGATGGTCTCACGCTGTTCGGGAGTGACGTCCTTGAGGTTGTTGGGGATACGGGTAAACTCGGCGCTGGTAATCTCGTAGCCATTCTGCTCGAGATAGTGCTGGATGTCGCCAAAGCTCTTGGGGTCGCCATAGATGGTAACCTCGCCCTCTTCGTCGTCCTCGTCAAACTCGTCATCCACTCCGAAGTCAATCAGTTCGAGTATCAGGTCGTCCATACTCATGCCGTCTTTCATCTTGAAAGTAAAGACTGCCTTGTGGTCGAAGAGGAAGCTGAGCGAGCCCTGGGTACCCAGGTTGCCGTTGAACTTGTTGAACACCGAACGTACATCGGCCACGGTGCGGGTGGTGTTGTCGGTGAGTGAGTCTACGAAGACTGCGATACCGTGGGGGCCATATCCCTCATAGGGCACCTCCTTGTAGTCGCTCTGGTCTTTACCCATAGCGTTCTTGATGGCGCGCTCGATGTTTTCCTTGGGCATGTTCTCACGTCTACAGGTAGCTATGATAGCACGCAGTGTAGGGTTGTTTTCGGGCTCTGGGCCACCGGCCTTTACGGCAATGGCAATCTGCTTGCCCAGTTTGGTAAACGTACGGGCCATGTGACCCCATCTCTTCAATTTCGTAGCTTTACGATATTCAAATGCTCTTCCCATTGGGTTTAGTGTTTTATCGGAGCTCGGCTCCAAGTTTATTTTTAATGTTATTAATCAGCTTGGTCATGATGGCGTCTATGGCCTTGTCATTGAGGGTGCGGGTGGCATCCTGGATGATGAAGTTTACGGCATAGCTCTTCTTGCCTTCGGGCAGGTTCTTGCCCTGATACACGTCGAAGAGTTCCACGCGCTTGAGCAGCTTCTTCTCTGTCTGGAAGGCGATTTCCTCTATCTGGGCAAACTTCACACTGTTGTCGATGAGCAGTGCCAGGTCGCGGCTTACGGCAGGATACTTGGAGATTTCCTGATACTCGAGCTTGTTCTTGCGCACAGCCTTCATCAGCGTATTCCAGTGGATGTCGGCATAGTATACGGGGTTGGCGATGTCGGCAGCCCGCTGCAGCTTGTGGGAGAGTATTCCCAGCTCGGCTACGGTCTTGCCGCCGCGTGTCATCACCTTCAGACCGGAGGCGAAGATATTGTTGTCGCTCGTTTCGACCACCATCATGTTCTTGGTGAGGCCCACACGGGCAAATATATTCTGCACATAGGCATTGAGTTCACAGAACGAACTGTCCTCGTCGGCATGGGCCCACGAGCCACACACGCGCTTGCCGGTAACCCACAGTCCGAGGTGAGCCTCTTCGACGTATGCCTTGCTGGGGTCTTCATAGCTCCAACGGTCCTGATGGTAATGGTAGCAGTTGCCCACCTCGAAGAAGCGCAGGTTGGCGTTCTTGCGGTTGGCATTGCGCACGATGCTCTCCAGACCACCGAAGAGCAGCGTCTGGCGCATCACGCCGAGGTCGGCGCTCAGCGGGTTGACCACCTTGACGGTCTGTTCCCAGGGATAGGCGTTGAGGCCGGCCTGCTCGTAGTAGCTCACCTTGGTGAGCGAGTTATTCATAATCTCATAGAAGCCACAACCCACGAGCTGCTCGCCAACAAGGTTCTGCAGACGATACTCGGCATCCTGCTCGGTCTGCACGGTGAGCGAAGACTTGAGCTGGGTGGGAATCTCGACATTGTTGTAGCCGTAAATACGCAGGATGTCCTCGACCACGTCACAGGGGCGCTGCACGTCGGTACGGTAGGCGGGCACGTCAAGCACGAGGCCTTCGGCGTCTTCAGCCACCACCTTCATCTCCAGGCTTTCGGCTATCTGGCGTATCATGTCGTGACCGATGGCCTTGCCTATCAGACGGTCGCAGTATTCATAGTCGAGACGCACCTGGGCGTCGGCGATGGGGGCGGGATAGACATCGTTGATTTGCATGGACACCTTACCGCCAGCCAACTGGCAGCAGAGGATGGCGGCCTGCTTGAGGGCATAGATGGTGCCGTTGGGGTCGATGCCGCGCTCGAAGCGGTAAGAGGCATCGGTAGAGAGACCGTGGCGACGGGCGCTCTTGCGAATCCAGGTGGGGTGGAAGTAGGCACTCTCGAGCACCACGTTGGTGGTGGTGTCATAGGTACCAGAGCCCTTGCCACCAAAGACGCCGGCAATACACATGGGCTCTTCGGCATTACAGATGCTGAGGTCGTGCTCGCCCAGCAGGTGCTCTTCGCCATCGAGGGTGACGAATGGGGTACCCTCGGGCTGGGTGCGCACTACGATACGGTGACCCTTGACCATATCGGCGTCAAAGCAGTGGAGAGGCTGACCGTAGGCCATCATCACGTAGTTGGTGATATCGACAATGTTGTTGATAGGACGCAGACCGATGGTGCTGAGCTTGTCCTTGAGCCACTGGGGGCTTTCCTTGACCTCGCAGCCGGTGATGCTCACACAGGCATAGCGCTTGCAGGCTTCGGTATTATCAATCTCTACCTCGATGGGCAGCGACTCGTTGTCTACCTTGAAGTCATCGCAGCTGGGGCGGTGGAGCGATGTCTCGTAGCCGTTGCGGCGCAACCAGGCATAGAGGTCGCGCGCCACACCATAGTGTGACAGGGCGTCAGAACGGTTGGCGGTGATATCCACCTCGATGAGCCAGTCGCTCTCCAGGTGGTAATATTCGGCAGCAGGCTGACCCACAGGGGCGTCCTCGGGCAGCACGATGATACCGTCGTGGCTGTTGCCTACTCCTATCTCGTCTTCGGCACAAATCATACCGAGCGACTCTACACCACGCAGCTTGCTGCGCTTGATGGTAAATTCCTTGTCGCCATCATAGAGCACACAGCCCAGGTCGGCAACGATTACCTTCTGGCCGGCAGCCACATTGGGGGCGCCGCAGACGATTTGCTGGGGAGCTTCCTTGCCCAGGTCTACGGTGGTCACATGCAGGTGGTCCGAGTTGGGATGGGCCTCGCAGGTAAGCACTTTACCCACATAGAGACCCTTCAGACCACCACGGATAGACTGTACCTCTTCGAGGGCGTCCACTTCGAGGCCGGTAGAGGTGAGGGCTGCTGCGGTTTCCTGCGGAGTAAGACTGAAGTCAACATACTCCTTCAGCCACTTATAAGAAATATTCATTGTCTGTTATCTTTATTGTATTGTGTTCGCTAAATGCTATTTGGGCGCAAAAGTAATATTTTTCCGCCACTTACGCAACTTTTTTGCGTGTAATATTCATTTTCTTCCGCCTTTTTACACCTTATTATATATATAAGGGGTGGCACATCAGACTGAGCGCCGGGGACTTTGGAGCGGCGCAGACCACCTCTACCCCGCTCTATGGGCACGAGCGAAGCACCGGGGTGCCCCCGGCAAAGGCAATGTCTCGCCAGGCAAGGCGCAGAGCATCTTCCCGTCACCGCAGAGGCCACAGACGGCGACCTGCCGATGCCCTCTGCCGGCGCGTAACATCTGTCACGAAGGCTCGTGCCTATTGTTACGTGCCCACGTATCTTACGGCACGGGGGCACGTAACTTACGATACGAGCCGCCAACGCCGGTCAGGAGAGGCGTAATGGTGTCAGCCACGGCTCCATCATGGGCCTCCCGCCCCGTCGGGACGAAGCTGACGGCAGCTATGATGCTGAAACTGCATTTCAACATGGTTGTAACACGGCTGAAACAACCATGTCGTAACTTTGCGCAAAATTCTAAAACGCTTATGACAAAGCAATTTCTCATATTTACGCTATGCACGGCGGTATGTGGCATGGCTGCCACCGCAGAAGCCGTGGCTCAAGACAACCAGAAAAGAAGTATGAAGATTGGCGGTACCCTGCGCTCCAAGTATGAATATCAGACCAGCGAGGGGGAGGGCCGTTTCCAGGTGCGCACGGCACGTGTAAATGTGTCGGGCACGCTCTCGCCGGTGGTGTCGTACAAGGCGGAGATAGACCTCTGCGACGAGGGAAAAATCAAGATGCTCGACGCCTATACCACCATCACTCCCTCAGACCGGTGGGCACTGACGATAGGCCAGATGCGCGTGCCGTTCACGATAGACGCCCACCGCTCGCCCCACCAGCAGTACTTCGCCAACAGGTCGTTTATCGCCAAGCAGGTGGGCAACATCCGCGATGTGGGTGCCAAGGCTGGCTACAACTTCAGGATGGGCTTCCCTGTCGTCATCGAGGCAGGTCTGTACAACGGCTCGGGACTTACCGACCAGAAAGACTACTGGACCAAGGGCATCAACTTCTCTGCCAAGATGCAGGCGATGCTCCCCGTGGGGCTCAACGTGGTGCTGAGCGCACAGAAAATCAAGCCTGAGGCGACGGGCATCATGATGTATGACGCCGGACTCAACTTCCACCGCCGCGGATGGGTGGTGGAGGCCGAATATCTCTACAAGCACTATGACGACGGGGCCTTCAAGCCGGTACACGCCGTAGATGCTTTCGTCAACTACGACATCGCGATGAAGAAAGGATGTTTTACCAAGATTTCGCCGCTGCTGCGCTACGACTACATGACCGACCACAGCGATGGACACCAGTATCTTGACGGCAAAAAGGACGAGGGCGGCAGCCTGATCGTCAATGACTACCGCCGCAGCCGTGTCACGGGTGGCGTGACGCTGAGCCTCGACAAGCCCTTCGTCAGCGACATCCGCATCAACTATGAGAAGTATTTCTACGCCACAGGCGCCATCGCCAAGCCTTCCGAGCGCGACAAGATAGTCATAGAGGTGGTCACCCACTTCTAACGGCTGACGCCTGGGACTGATGGCTGGCGCGGGGTGTTAACGGTCGCTCGCTCGGGCCATACGCTCCTCGAGCGCCTCACGCAGGTTGTCGGTCGTGGCGAGCCCCAGCTTGCGGCGGATGTGGGCTCGCTGGGTGTTGACATTGCTCTCGGTCTTGCCGAGGAGACTGCAGATGTCGCCCAACTTCTTGCCACGGAGGATGAGCTGGCAGATGGATTTCTCGGAGGTGGTAAGCTCGGGGAAGATTTCGTCGATGCGCGACTTCTCGGTATCGCTTATGCGCATGAACTCAGCCACGTTGGCAAGGAGGTTCTTCTGCGAAGTCTCGCCCAGGATGTCGAGCAGATTGCGGGTATGCTCAGCGCCATAGCGGTCTGATGCCAGTCGCACATAGGCCCTGATCTGCTTCTTGTTCAGGCGCAGTATCTGCATCAGTTCGGCTTCGTCGCGCCGCAGTTCGGTGTTCTCGACCTGGAGACGACGGGCGTTTTTGGCGATATGGAAGCCCAGAAAACTGAAGAACACCAGCACCACAAAGAGCATGAAGTAATAGTCGATGAGCGTGGAGTTATTGGTCGTAATAATGCACACGGTGTAGGTCACAAACATGATGGCGGTATTGACCTGGGTGATGCGGGTGAGATAGGTGGAGAGCCCCACGATGGTATTGCCCGAGAGCAGCAGCATGTTGATGATAATGACCATATACTTGTGGTCCATCGCCGGCTCGAAGGCGCTGTAGAGCGTATCGGCCGACAGCGAGAGCTGGGTGGCAACGGTCATCAGCGACAGGGTGGTGACTATCTCTATCCTGCGCCATAGATAGGCTGCCATCACCACACTCGCCGTGACGAGCAGCAGCATATTGCTCACGCTGAAGAAATGATGGAAGGCGCCCGAGATGCCCAGGATATTGGACGAGAGCAGCAGGACGAGGGCAATGTAATAGACTGAGAGGATAACCAGGCGGTGGTGACCGATATAGGAAGGCTCGCGTCGATGCATAAGCCCGCTGATGCCGCTACGGATAGTGGCAGACTCTCGGTCGTCGGTTGAGAAGGGTTTCATTGTGACTGCGATTGTTTTTTGTGTCCCCAAAATTAAACATTTTTACGGACATTGACTGTTTTTAAGGTACTATTTTTGACCTCAACTATTATTTTGACCATTTTTAAGGGTATCATGGTTTTCTTTTTAACCATCGTTTGATTAATTTTGCAGCACTCCAAGACATCAGACATACAGAACAAACCAGTATAAACGACCATAAAAAACTTGAAACACTTGAGAATTGCACAGACTACTCGCTTGGCTCGCGCCGTACACTTCATACAATTTGCTTTCACTTCATGACGCGGCGACAATGAGCCAAGCGAGGGAGACAAACAGCATCTCCCCTACTCCAGTTTTAGACTTTGTCATCATGGCTGCCACCTCGCTCGGGGCGGAGATGACCGCCGTCGGTCTGCAGAATAACTTATCATACAGCAAGTCGGACACAAAAAATAGGGAATTTTATTTTGTATTTCTCTCAGCTTGCACTACCTTTGCAATAAAAATAACGAGGTTTTGAAGAAGACAAGTAGTGACATATTGAAGATACTGTTCTCACTCATCTTGGGCGGGGCCATACTTTACTGGATGTACCGCGGCTTCGACTTTGCCCAGTTGGGCGACGTGATGCTGCATCAGATGGACTGGACATGGATGCTGCTGTCGCTACCCTTTGGCATACTGGCACAGGCATTCCGTGGCTGGCGATGGAAGCTGGCTCTCGACCCCTTGGGCGAGCATCCGCGCAACTCCACGAGCGTCAACTCGGTCTTCCTGTCCTACGCGCTGAGTCTGCTCATACCCCGCATCGGCGAGTTTACCCGCTGCGGCGTGCTGAAGCGCTACGACGGCGTGTCGTTTGCCAAAGCCTTGGGCACGGTGCTGACCGAGCGCGTCATCGACACGCTCTTTATCGGTCTGCTGATACTCGCCACCTTCCTCTATCAGTTCCCCATCTTCCATACCTTCTTCAACCAGACCGGCACAAGGCTCGACACCATGCTCTGCCAGTTTTCGACCACGGGCTACATCGTCACCGCCATCTGCGGCGTGGTGGCGATAATCTCCACGTTGGCACTGCTGCGTCAGTATACTATATATAATAAGGTGAAGAATACCATCAGCGACATGTGGGCAGGCATCACGTCGCTGCGCATGATGGACCACCGCGTGCTCTTCATCGTCTACACCCTGGCGATATGGGGCTGCTATTTCCTGCATTACTACCTGACGTTTTTCTGCTTCGACGCCACCTCACACCTGGGCATCTCGTGTGCGCTGGTGACCTTCGTGGTCGGCTCGGTGGCAGTAATCGTGCCCACGCCCAACGGCGCCGGCCCCTGGCATTTCGCCGTCAAGACCATGCTCATCCTCTATGGCGTAACCGATACCGACGCACTCTACTTTGTGCTCATCGTCCACTCGGTGCAGACCCTGCTCGTCGTGCTGATAGGAGTTTACGCCTGGATAGCGCTGATGTTTACCCGGCGACGTATCATTGTACAATCAACTTAACACTAAAATATCATGAGTGAGATTAAGAATTTGACACCCGAGCGCGTTTGGAAGCATTTCGACGCCCTCACCAAGGTTCCCCGTCCATCTGGTCATCTGGAACGAGTACAGCAGTTTCTCCTGGACTTCGCCGCACAAGCCGGAGTTGAAGCCTTCAAGGACAAAGGCAACAACATCGTCATGCGCAAGCCCGCTACACCAGGAATGGAGACACGCAAGACAGTAGTGTTGCAGGCCCACATGGACATGGTGCCCCAGAAGGCGCCCGACAGCCAGCACTGCTTTGAGACCGACCCCATTGAGACCTATATAGACGGCGACTGGATTAAGGCCAAAGGCACCACACTGGGCGCAGACAACGGTCTGGGCATCGCAGCCATCATGGCTGTAATGGAAGCCAAAGACCTGAAGCACGGCCCCATCGAGGCGCTCATCACCGCCGACGAAGAGACGGGCATGTTTGGCGCCAACGACCTGGAAGAGGGCATCCTCAACGCCGATATCCTGCTTAACCTCGACTCTGAAGCCTGGGGCAAGTTCGTCATCGGCTCGGCTGGCGGCGTAGACATCGACGCTTCTCTCGCCTACAAGGAGGTGGAGACCGACCCCGAAGACGTGGCGGTAAAGATTACCCTCAAGGGTCTGCGTGGCGGACACTCCGGACTGGAGATTCACGAGGGCCGCGCCAATGCCAACAAGCTGATGGTGCGCCTGGTACGTGAAGCCATCGAGGAATGTGAAGCACGCCTGGCAACATGGCATGGCGGCAACATGCGCAACGCCATCCCCTTCAAGGCCGAGACCGTGCTCACCCTCCCCAAGGAGAACGTAGAGGCACTCAAGGAACTGGTAGCCGAGTGGAAGGCTGACTTCGAAGACGAGTACAAGACCATCGAAAACAATATCGAGCTCTACACCGAGGATGTAGAGACACCCAAGACCGAGGTACCTGTAGAAATCCAGGACAACCTGATAGATGTCATCTACGCCTGCCACGACGGCGTGGTGCGCATGATACCCGTCTACCCCACCGTGGTAGAGACCTCGAGCAACCTCGCCATCATCGACATCGAGGGAGGCAAGGCTTCGTTCAAGATTCTGGTTCGTAGCTCGCGCGAGGACATGAAGGAGTATACCGTCAACATGCTGCAGAGTTGCTTCAACATGGCCGGCATCAAGGTAGAGACCAGCGGCGACTACGGCGGCTGGGACCCCAACCCCGACAGCGAAATTCTGAACCTGCTGCGCAAGATTTACAAGGAGCAGAACGGCAAGGATGCACTGGTACAGGTAGACCACGCAGGTCTGGAGTGCTCTGTCATCCTGGGCAAATATCCCAATATGGACGTTGTGAGCCTTGGCCCAACCCTCTGCTCACCCCATACTACCGGTGAGCGCTGCCAGATATCAACCATGCTTCCTTTCTGGAAGCTGCTGACAGCAACTCTGGAGCAGATAGCCGAGAAATAACAAGCCCCAACAGGCATACAACCACTGAAGTGTGGCAGGAGCAGACCGTTCCTGTCACACTTTTTTTGATGGCGACAGTGAAAAAAATCGAGAAACGCCGTTCCATTACGGAGAATTTTAGTACTTTTGCAGACAACAAATCAATTATTAACATTATATGGACGATTATCACGCGGAAAATTCTAATCTGTAAGCCGGAGTAAGCTTCATGTGCCTATGCTCCGACCCATTACCCATTTATTAACACGGAGACGAATGACATGAAGACATTTTGGAATATAGACAAGAATCTGACTGCCATCAAGGAGTGGCAGCCCAACTGCTGGATACAAGTAACCTGTCCCACCGATGAAGACCAGCAAGAGCTGGAACAGCGGTTTAATATCCCCGATTATTTCCTTTCCGACATCAGCGATACCGACGAGCGTGCCCGCTATGAGTACGACGACGGATGGATGCTCATTATCCTGCGTATTCCCTATGTCAAGGAGGTGCGCTCACGCACTCCCTACACCACCGTGCCACTGGGTATCATCCACAAGCGCGATGTGACCATCACCGTGTGCTATTACGAGACCAACATGATGATTGACTTCGTCTCCTACCAGCAGAAGCGCGGGCAGGGTTTCACCGACTATGTCGACCTTATCTTCCGCCTCTTCCTCTCCAGTGCCGTCTGGTATCTGAAGCGGCTTAAGCAGATAAGTCTGCTCATTGAGAAGGCCAAGCACAACCTGGACCATGGCGTCAACAATGAAAGCCTCATCGGCCTGTCGCGTCTCCAGGACTCACTTACATACTTCATCACATCCATCCGAGGCAACGAGACGCTGCTGTCCAAACTGAAATTCAAGCTGCAGGTCGACGAGCTCGACGCCGACCTCATCGAAGACGTCAACATCGAGATGTCGCAGGCACGCGAGACCACCAACATCTACTCCGACATCCTCGAGTCGACGATGGACACCTATTCGAGCATCATCAACAACAACATGAACACCACCATGCGTACGCTGACCTCCATCAGTATCGTCATGATGTTGCCCACGCTGATATCTTCACTCTTCGGAATGAACCTCATCAACGGTATGGAAAACTACCCCTATGGCTTCATCATCGCCATCATCATTTCCATACTCGTTTCGGGCTTCACGTGGTGGATATTGCGCTTCAAACGACTATTATAACCCCAAAACGATAAGAAATATTAATATTTGTTAGGTCATTAGGAACTTTTTCATTAAGTTTGCATCCTACATAATAACAAATATAGTGGAAACCGATAATCATAAACTAAACAGTGATATGATGGACTCTCAAGACAACGTCCTGAAACAGGACATTACTGAAGAAGCAGTGGCAGTCCAGCCTGCCAACGTAGACAACGATACCGTGGCCGAAGCCGGCAATGCCCCCGCGACAACGGCAGTGGACAGCGAGCCCGATACCGAGGCTGCACCGCTGAAGATGTATGCCTCCAAGTACGAGGTACTCGAACGTGTCAAGGAGCTGGCCCACAGCGACGAGACTCCCGCCAAGGACGAGGTAGACCATCTTAAGACGGCGTTCTACAAGCTGCTCTTCGCCGAGCGCGAGGCCGACCAGAAGACATTCATCGAGAACGGTGGCGACCCCGAAGCCTACGTGATGAAGACCGACGACAGCGAGGAGCAGTTCAAGGCCGAGATGGGACTCATCAAAGAGAAGAGAGCCAAGGCTTTCCAGCAACAGGAAGAGGAAAAGAAGGCAAATCTGCAGCGCAAGCAGCAGATTATAGAAAAGATAAAGATGATGTCTACATCACCCGAAGAGGCCAACAAGTCTTACAACGACTTCAAGGCACTCCAGCAGGAATGGAAAGACATCAAGGCAGTGCCCGCCGAGAAGGCCAACGAGCTGTGGCGCAACTACCAGCTCTATGTCGAGCAGTATTATGACCTGCTCAACCTCAACCGCGAGCTGCGCGAGTATGATTTCAAGAAGAATCTGGAGCAGAAGACACTGCTCTGCGAAGCTGCAGAGAAGCTCGCCGACGAGCCCGATGCCGTCAGCGCTTTCCACCAGTTGCAGGAGCTCCACCAGCAGTATCGCGAGATAGGCCCCGTGGCTAAGGAGCTGCGCGAGCAGATTTGGGCACGCTTCAAGGCTGCCTCTACCGTCATCAACAAGCGCCACCAGCAGCACTTCGAAGAGCTGCGCGCCAAGGAAGAGGAAAACCTGACACGCAAGACCGCACTCTGCGAGAAGGTGGAAGCCATTGCCAAGGAGGAAAACAAGAACGCCACCGACTGGGAGAACCACACCAAGCAGATTATAGAAATCCAGACCGAATGGAAGACCATCGGCTTTGCTCCGCAGAAGATGAATGTCAAGATATTCGACCGCTTCCGCGCCGCCTGCGATGACTTCTTCGGCCGCAAGGCTGAGTTCTTCAAGACTCTGAAGGAGAAATTCGCTGAGAACACCAAGAAGAAGAAGGAGATGGTAGAACAGGCCAAGGCCCTCATGGACTCTACCGACTGGAAAGCCACCTCCGACAAGCTCATCAAGCTGCAGAAGGAGTGGAAGACCATCGGCATGGTGCCCAAGAAGGTGGGCGACCAGCTCTGGGCCGAGTTTGTAGCCGCCTGCAACAAGTTCTTTGAAGCCCGCAATGCCGCCACCGCCGGCACACGCAACGAGGAACAGCAGAACCTGGACCGCAAGAAGGAAATCATAGCCAAGCTCAAGGAACTGCTCGACAGCACCGCCGACAACGTGCAGGCCACGCTCCAGCAGCTCATCGACGAATACGGCAAGATAGGCCACGTGCCCTTCAAGGAGAAAGACAAGCTCTTCAAGGAATACCACAAGGTGGTCGACGCCCTCTACAAGCAGCTCAACATCTCTGCCAGCAAGCAGCGGCTTGACAACTTCAAGTCCAGCATCAAGAGTATGGCCAAGCAGGGCGAAGATATGCTCGACAATGAGCGTGGACGACTCATGCGCAGATACGAGCAGCTCAAGTCGGAGATAACGACATACGAGAACAACCTGGGCTTCCTCAACGCCAGCAGCAAGAAGGGCAACAGCCTGATAGACGAGATGAACCGCAAGGTCAACAAGCTGAAGGACGACCTCGAACTTATCCGTCAGAAGATTAAGGCCATCGACGCCGAGAACAAGTAACCGTCAGACACGATTGACATACGCCATCCCTCTGCCCCACCCCGGCAGAGGGATTTTTGTTTCCCCACGTGCCGCCATCACCGCGAAGTGACTGCGGCGCCACCCCAACCCGTCGGGGCTTGCCGCCCCAAGCGCCGTGACGTCCTCTATCCTGATTGCAGGGCGCGAAATGACTATTGCGGGGTGTGAAATCATTGTGGCAAGGTACGAAATGACGATTTCACGACACGAAATCATCTTTATTGTCATGGGCAGCGGTTTTATGGGCATGTCATTCGCGGTGGGTTCAACCGGCAGCGGTTTTATGGGCATGGGCAGCGGTCTGGCGCCTGCTGCCACCCACTTATATCCTGCCACGGCAAAAAGAGGGGCGGTTTGCTTGTCTGCCTAAAGGGAAATAAGTAACTTTGCAACACCAATTCATACACCGTTAACAGTCATGGCACGCAACAACACATGGATATACCACCTCGTGGCCTTTGCCACCGTAGCGATATGGGGCTGCACCTTCGTATCTACCAAGGTACTGATGCTCAACGGGCTCTCGCCGGCGCAGATATTCACGCTGCGCTTCCTCATCGCCTATGTGATGATGCTCGCCGTGTATCACTCACGGCTGTGGGCCGACTCGTGGCGCGACGAACTCAAGATGATGCTGCTCGGCATCAGCGGCGGTTCGCTCTACTTCCTCAGCGAAAACGAGGCGATGAACTTTACCTCGACCACCAATACCTCGCTCATCGTGTGCTCGTGCCCGCTCTTTGCCACGCTGCTGGTGAGGCTGGTCTACCGTTCCACCACGCGCATCAGCATGATGCAGTTGGGCGGTTCGCTGCTCGCCTTTGCCGGCATGGTCATCGTGGTGCTCAACGGGCGCTTTGTGCTCCACCTCTCGCCCCTTGGCGACGCGCTGGCGTTTACCGCCTGTCTGAGTTGGTCGGTCTACTCGCTGCTCATGAAGTGGGTATCTGCCAAGTATGGCGCCGCCTTCATCACCCGCAAGGTCTTCTTCTACGGCGTGCTGACCATATTACCTTATTATATATTCTACCCCACGCTCCCCACCGCCGCCGTGCTCACCAAACCCGTAGTAGTGGGCAACCTGGCATTCCTGGGCTGTCTGGCGTCGATGATTTGCTTTCTCACCTGGAACTGGTGCATCTCCAAGCTGGGCGCGGTGAAAGCCACCAACTGGGTATACTTCAACCCCATCACCACCATGATTTTCGCCTCGTGGGTGCTGGGCGAGAAGATTACTCCCTACTTCCTCGCCGGAGCCACCTGCATCCTGTTGGGCATGTTTGTCGCCGACCGCAGCACCAAGACCAACAACTGACGCCCGCTTTTTTACCTTCGCGACAGCCCCAATCTCCATCATCGCCAACATTTTCGGCGGCAAAGGGCCTATGATTAGGAAAAAAATACCTAATTTTGTAATCTGATAGGTTGTCTGTCAATGCGAAAGAAGCCACTACGGCGACTGCTTTCACAGAATTTCAACAAACAAGAAGTATGACTCACGCAGATACACTGAAACACTACACACGGCGGGTGCTGCGCGCGACGGGGATAGCCGTCGCCTCGCTGTTGGCACTGCTGTTGCTCATCACCATACTACTCTACCTGCCACCCGTACAGAACTGGGCGGTGCGCCAGGTCTCTGCCTACGCCTCCGAGGCTACGGGCATGGACATCGGCATCGACCATGTGCAGCTGGCATTCCCCATCGACCTCGAAGCCGAGGGCATACACGTGGTACAGCCCAACGACTCGACCCAAGCCACAGACACCATAGCCTACATCCACCGCGCCGTGGTCGACGTGCAGTTCTGGCCGCTGCTCACGGGTGTGGTCAATGTAGATGAACTGGCGCTCGAGAAGATGCTGCTCAACACCGGCACCCTGATACACGAGGCGCGGGTGAGCGGACGCATAGACGCCCTCACCCTGGCTTCCCACGGCGTAGACCTCTGCCGGAGCGACATGAGGATAGACCGCGCCCTGCTCGACGGCGCCCTGCTCGACATCGAGCTGAGCGACACCGTGCCGCCCGACACCACACCGTCGGCCAATGTGTGGAAGATTGCCGTGGAGAAGCTCGACATCAACCGCTCGGCGCTTACCCTGCACATGCCCGGCGACACCCTGCGCATAGGGGCACAGATTACCGCTCTCAAGGCGCGCCAGGGCTATCTGGACCTGGGCAAGGGGCTCTACCGCGTGGGCAGCCTCAGCCTCGACGACAGCGGCGTGAGCTATGACAACCGCGCCATAGACCCCGTCGAGGGGCTCGACTACAACCACCTCGCCCTCAGCCATCTGTCGCTGGCTGTAGACTCGGTCTTCTACTGCGCTCCACGCATCGAGGCGGTAGTGCGCAGCGCGGCATTTGCCGAGAAGAGCGGGCTCAGCCTTACCTCGCTCGCCACGCGCATAGCCATCGACTCGCTGGCGATGCACCTCCCCACCCTCGCCCTCACCACCACCCACTCCAGCGTCAAGGGGCGCGTGGATATGGACTTCAACGCCTTTGACAGCCGCCATCCCGGCAAGATGAACATAGACCTGCGTGCCTCGCTTGGCCGTGGCGACATCGTCTGTGGCGCATCGTCGCTGATGCCCAAGGCGCTGCTGCGCAGTCTGCCCGACCATCCGGTCAACATCAGTGTGGCCATGAGCGGCAACATGCAGAAGGCGCGCCTCTCCCGCATGGACATCACGTGGCCCACAGTGGTCGACCTGAGTGCCAACGGATTTGTGGGCAACCTCAACGACACCGACCGTCTCAGCGCCGACATCAAGGTCAAGGCCCGGACCCACCAGCTCAACTTCATCACCCAAGCCCTCGCGCCCGCAGTGGCACGGCAGATACGCATCCCCAGCGGCGTGCGGCTGCAGAGCCACATCACCGCCGACGGCCCCCACTATGCCGCCACCCTCGACATGACCGAGGGCCGTGGAGCGCTCAAGGGCAAGGCAGAGATAGACACGCGGCGCATGGCATACAGCGCACGGATGGCAGCACGTGGGTTGCAGGTGGCACACTTTGTACCTTCAGCGGGCGTAGGCACCCTCACCGGCTCGCTGACGGCACGGGGCACGGGCACCGACATGCTCAGTCCGCGCACCCGACTGCAGGCGCGCGCCGAACTGGGCCAGATAGACGTGGCTGGACAGCGCATCGGCGACACCCACGCCACCATCGACATGGCGGGAGGCCACATCCACCTCAACGCCGCCGGCAACAATCCCCTCTTCGACGGCCAACTGTCGTTTGCCGGCATCGCCAACGGCAGCCGCATCCGTGGCACCTTTGCCTGCGACCTCGACAAGGCCGACCTGCACCGACTGGGCATCGCCGACAATGCCCTCAACCTGGGCGTATGCTCCCACATCGACATCGACACCAATCTCAAAGACCATCTCAGCATCCTGGGCAACGTGGGCGAGATACGCATCCACTCCAGAAACCATACCTTCCGCCCCGAAGACATAGACTTCGACGTGCTCGCCACCCGCGACACCACCCATGCGCTCATCAGCAGCGGCGACTTCAGACTCGATGCCGACGCGCGTGGCGACTACAACGTGCTGCTGCATCATATCCAACTGGTAAGCCAGGAGATGCAACGCCAGACCCGTGAGAGATACATCGACCAAGTGCGCCTGCGCCAGCAGCTGCCCGAGGCGCGCATCTTCCTCAGCAGCGGGCGCAACAACGCCTTCTCGCGCTTCCTCAAGTGGAAGGGCTACGAGACCGCAAGGCTGCTGGTCGACGTAAACTGTTCGCCTGTACAGGGCATAAACGGACACATAGACGCCGACTCGGTGGTGGCTGCCAAATTCCTGATAGACACCGTGAGGGTGGCGGTGACGAGCGACTCGGTGCGCACCCGCTACCAGGCGCGGATAAGCAACAACAAGCGCAACCCCGACTACACCTTCACGGCGCTGCTCAATGGCGGCGTGTTTGAGCGTGGCGCCTATGCCGCCGCCCAGGTCTTCGATGCCCGCAACCGGCTCGGACTGCGGTTCGGACTGGCTGCCGCCATGCAGACCGAGGGCATACTGCTGCACCTCTATGGCGAGCCGCCCGTGCTGGGCTACAAGCAGTTTGCTGCCAACAAGGACAACTTTATACTCTTTGGCGACAATGAGCGCATAAAGGCCAACCTCAAGCTCACCGCTGCCGACGGCATGGGTGTGCAGCTCTACTCAGACGACACCAACAGTGACGCCCAGCAGGACCTCACGCTCTCGCTCGCCAAGTTTGACCTGCACAAGGTGCTCTCGGTCATCCCCTATATGCCCGACATTGAGGGCATGATGAACGGCGACTTCCACATCGTCAAGACCGAAACCGAGCTGTCGGTATCTTCTGCCGTGACGGTCGACAACATGAAGTACGAGAAGTGCGACATGGGCAATCTCGGCAGCGAGTTTGTCTACATGCCCAAGAACGACGGCTCTCATTATGTCGACGGCATGCTGCTCTGCAACGGCAACGAGGTGGGCACCATACAGGGTACGTACAAGTCGGAGGGCGACGGATGGCTCGATGCCACCATGGGTCTGCAGCGTATGCCTATGCAGCTCGTCAACGGCTTCATCCCCGACCGCCTCATCGGTCTGCGCGGCTATGGCGACGGCACCCTCTCCGTGCGCGGCCAGCTCGACAGCCCCATCGTCGATGGCGAGGTATATCTCGACTCTACCTACCTCTTCAGCGAACCTTATGGCGTGCAGATGCGCTTTGCCGACGACCCCGTGCGCATCGTCGGCAGCCGGCTCCTGTTTGAAAACTTTGAGATGTTTGCCAACAACGACGCGCCGCTCAACATCTCGGGCAATCTCGACTTTACCGACCTCGGCAACATGATGCTCGATATCCGTATGCGCGCCGAAAACTTCAAGATTATCGACGCCAAGGAGAACGCCAGGTCTGAAGCCTACGGCAAGGCCTTCGTCAACTTCTACGGCATGATGAACGGCCCGGTAGACAACCTGCGCATGCGCGGCAAGCTCGACGTACTGGGCAACACCGATATGACCTACGTGATGCGCGACGCCGAACTCACCGCCGACACGCAGCTCGACGAGCTGGTGCAGTTTACCAACTTCCGCGACACCACCAAGTCAGAGCCCGTGCAGCGCCCCGCCATTCGCGGCCTGGATATGCAGCTGAGCATGTCGGTCGACGAGTCGGCCCACATCATGTGCATGCTCAACGCCGACCACTCCAACTACATCTCTCTGATAGGCGGCGGCGACCTGCGCATGGGCTACAACCCCACCGACGAGCTCACCCTCACCGGCCGCTACACCCTCTACAGCGGCGAGATGAAATACTCGCTCCCCATCATCCCGCTCAAGACCTTTGCCATACAGGATGGCAGCTACATCGAGTTCACGGGCGACCCCATGAACCCGCAACTGCACATC
Organism: Prevotella sp. P4-67; assembly: GCF_002251325.1. Taxonomy (NCBI): domain Bacteria; kingdom Pseudomonadati; phylum Bacteroidota; class Bacteroidia; order Bacteroidales; family Prevotellaceae; genus Prevotella; species Prevotella sp. P4-67. The sequence goes on along the minus strand of NZ_NPJL01000005.1, from coordinate 13,163 downwards.
ACCGCTACCGAGAGCGTCAAGACCACCGTAAGCGAGGGCAGCAGCAGCCGTGCCGTAGACTTTGACTGTGGTGTCAAGCTCACCCAGACGCTCAGCAATCTGGGCCTCGAGTTCATTATCGACGCCCCTAACGACATGACCATCAGCGACCAGCTCAAGACGCTCACCACCGAGGGTCGCAGCAAGGTGGCGGTGACCATGCTCGCCTCGGGCATGTATCTCACCGACGGCAACACCAACCAGTTTACGATGAACAACGCCCTGTCGTCGTTCCTCCAGAACGAAATCAACAATGTGGCTGGCAAGGCGATGCGCTCGATGGGACTCGATCTCGGCATGAGCATCGACAACACCAACACATCGGACGGCATGCACACCGACTACAATTTCAAGTTCTCCAAGCGTCTGTGGAACAACCGCTTCAGCGTCAACGTGGGCGGAAAAGTGTCGACCGGCGCCGACATCGACATGCAGCAGGGCAACAACGATATGTTCTTCAACAAGGTAGAGCTCGAATACCGCCTGGACCGCAATGCCAGCAAGTATCTGCGCGTGTTCTACGACAACAACAAGTACGACTGGCTCGAAGGCCCGCTGGGTGAGTATGGCGTAGGCTTCGTATGGAAGCGCAAGCTGCGCCATTTCCGCGACATCTTCTTCCTCGACAAGAAGGAGACCATGCCCGCCCCCGCCCCCAAGCAGACCGACGGCAAGCAACCCACACCCCCTCAACCCACTAATCAGGAAGACAATGAGAAAGACAAGAAATAAGATGACCGCCGGCATGGCGCTGGCTGTGGCGGCACTGATGGCGGCTGGCTGCTCCACCACCCGGGCGCTGCCCGAGGGCGAACAGCTCTTCACCGGGCTCAAGCCTATCGAGTATACCAACTACGAGCCGTGCCAGCATGCCGAAGACACCAAGATAGAGATGGAGTCGGTGCTTGCCTCTACGCCCAACGGCGCCCTCTTTGGCAGCAGCTACTACCGCTCGCCGTTCCAACCCAAGCTGTGGGTATGGAACGCCTTCTCGCAGAGCAGCTCGCCCTTGGCGCGGTGGATTACGCGCGCCTTCGGAACCAAGCCCAAGCTGATGAGCGAGGTCAACCCCGCCCTGCGCGTGTCGGTGGCCGAGAACCAACTGAAGAAGTACGGTTACTTCAACAGTCATGTCAGCGCCCAGGAGATTACCGGCTCCAACCCCAAGAAGGCCAAGGTGGCCTACACGGTGGATATGGGTCGTCTGTGGCGCTACGACTCTATCCAGTATGTGGGCTTCCCCACCCATGCCGACAGCCTGCTCCACAGCGCCGACGACCAGGCGCTCATAGGCAGGGGCAACCCCTTCAGCGTGGCTTCGCTCGACCAGGAACGCCAGCGGCTCAGCACCCTCTTCCGCACCCACGGCTACTATTACTATCAGCCCGGCTACGCCACCTATCTGGCTGACACCATCAACAAGCCGGGCCAGGTCGACGTAAGACTGCAGCTGGCCGACAGTCTGTCGCCGCAGGTGATGCAGCAATGGCACATCGGCAACATCGGCATCGACTTCCGCCGACAGTTTGGCGACGTGCTGCAAGACTCCATCCACTTCCGCCACCTCACCGCACGCTTCAACGGACGCCGCTCGCCCGTGCGTCTCGGTGCCATACTGCACGATGTCAAGCTGCGCCACGGCAGACTCTACAGCAGCGACGACGAGGCACAGACGATGAAGGCCATCCAGAACACGGGACTCTTCAGCTACAGCACCCTCAGATTTACGCCACGCGACAACGACACCCTCGACCTGCAGCTCGACCTGGTGATGGACAAGCCCTACGACTTCTACATCGAAGCCAACGCCAAGGGCAAGACCACCGGACGCATGGGACCCGAGCTGGTGGCTGGTCTCGTCAAGCGCAACGCCTTCCGCGGCGGCGAGCGCCTCGACATCAATATCCACGGCTCCTACGAGATGCAGACAGGACACAGCGCCGAGGGCAGCCAGAGCGGCATCAAGTCGTATGAATATGGCGGCGACGTGGCTCTGGTCTTCCCCCGCATGCTCACCCTGCGCAGCCTCTTCACTCCCAACAAGATGCGCATGCGCCGCATCGGACGCTGGTATCGCTACGGTGTGCCCACTACCACCATCAAGGCGTCCAAGAACGTGCTCCACCGTGGCGGGTACTTCAAGCGCCACGTGCTCTCGGGCGAACTTACCTACGCGTTCCAGTCGTCGCCACAGTCACGCCATCAGTTCAGCCCGCTCATACTGTCCTATGAGTACATGCAGCGTCAGACCCAGGCGTTTATCGACCTGCTGGAGCGCAACCCGTATCTCAGCGTGTCCATGCGCGACCAGTTTGTGCCCAAGATGTCCTATACCTATACCTACAACAGCCCTTCTACGATGCGCCACCCCATCAGCTGGGAGATAACTGCCAGCGAGGCGGGCAACCTGCTGGCTGCGGCGTATACCATGATGGGCGAACGATGGGCCGAGCGCAACAAGACGATGTTCAAAAACCCCTTCGCCCAGTTTGTCAAGCTCCAGACCGATTTTGTCAAGAAGTGGCGCGTCACCGACAAGTCGTCGCTGCTGGGCCACGTCAATGCCGGCGCCGTAATCAGTTATGGCAACGCGCAGAGTGCGCCCTATTATGAGCAGTTCTATATAGGCGGTGCCAACAGCGTGCGTGCCTTCAACGTGCGCAGCATCGGCCCAGGCCGTTACCATCCCAGCGACGCCAAGCTCTCGTACATCGAGCAGACGGGCGACCTGAAGATACTGGGCAACCTCGAATACCGCCCGCAGCTCTGGGGCTCGCTCTACGGCGCCCTCTTCCTCGACGCCGGCAACGTGTGGTCACTGCGCGACAGCAGCAATCGCCCCGGCAGCAAGTTTGAAGCCCGCAACCTCTTCTCGCAGATGGCTGTGGGCACCGGTGTGGGTCTGCGCTACGATGTGGGCATCTTCGTGCTGCGCGTAGACTGGGGTATAGGTCTCCACGTGCCCTACGACACTGGCAAGAGCGGTTTCTATAATGTCAGCAGCTTTGCCGATGCGCAGAGCCTCCATCTGGCGGTGGGTTATCCGTTCTAATGGTCACATTATTCACCTCACTCGTCAGCAACCCCACCACTCTACAGCCCGTCGCCATCAATCTGCCACCGCCAGAGGATAGAGATGGCATCCCAAGACAACCATAGGGCATACAGCCCCTACCTGCCACACGACGGCAGTTGCCACCTGAGGCGTCACCGACTTGCGCAATAATTGTGCAAACCAGTGACGCCTCATGGGTATGGCTGCATACGGGATATACTCTCAACTATATGACTATCAATCATCATCGCCAGCAACACCGCCATCAATATTTTTTTGAAAATAATCAGAGAAAAATTTGGCGGAATGAAAACCACTTCGTAAATTAGCACACAAGAACATCAATTAAAAACCCAAAGAAATGTATAAACAAGTATTTCTATTACTCCTTGCACCTTGGGAATGGTATATTAGCCTCCATGGAAACCCAAAGGGGGTGTACACCGCAAAGTTCTTAACGCATCTCGCACATGAAATAAATGTTATTTTCGAACCGGATAATTCTGGAGGAACTATGAGGGGCGTTGCAGCAGTCCTCAACAAAAATGGCATAAAGGGCAAATTCGTTTCTGGGACAGGCTATATAAAAGACGAGATTGACTTTGGATTACCCGTATTATTTGCCGCTGACAAAGAAAAATCAAACGAAGATGGTCACATGTGGTTAATTGATGGATATAAGTATGATATTGAGGAATACGATGACATTTGGCGCTTTTTTGAAGACACTATCTACATAGACCCAAATGTTCCACGCGAAGGTACTATCATACGCGAACGTCGGCAAGTATATTGCAACTATGGTTACCAAATGAATTGGGGATGGGATCTCAATGACTTTATCCATGCACGTGATGAGGATAACACTTATTATGCGATTGGTAATTTTAGACAATATACCAAAAACTACTATTATTTCAGACGTGAACAATGACAATTATTAACATATAAAACGATACGATTATGAAGAAGTGTTTTATTCTTGCGTGGTTGCTGTTGCCTACCACATGGTTGCTGACAGGATGTACGGACAACATTGAGACAACTGCCCCCGAAGAGAAGACTACTGGTCTTGAGCCTATTCAGATGGAGTGCAGCAAGGTGCAGCAGACGCCATTTGCCAAGCAGAGCAACAAGTTTGCCAACAAGTTTTTCGCTACGGCAGCCAAGGAGGTCGAGGGCACAAACACCAACCTGTGTATATCGCCCATCAGTATGCAGTATATACTCTCTATCTACGCCAACGGCTTGGCTGACGAACAGGCGCAGAAGGTGGTGGACTTCCTGGATATGGGCACACTGGACCAAGTCAACGAGAGCAGCCGTCAACTGCTGGCCCTTTTCAATGAGGACGACGAATATGTCAAAGTGGCAATGGTCAATGGACTGTGGCAACAGGCCAACAGCAAAGAGATAATCCCATCATTCGCCGAGAAGATACAGACATACTATCTGGCTGACACCAAAGAGACCAACTTCAAAGACCCACAGGCTGCCAAGAGTATGATAAACGGTTGGGTTGCCGACAAGACCGATGGCAGGATAACCGATGCTCACCTGAAAGTGGGCGACTATACGTTTACACAGAATGCATGGGTCAATGCCACATCCTTTGACGCCAAGTGGACTTATCCGTTCAACGCCCTGCATACCAAGAAGGACAGTTTCACCAACATAGACGGCACCGTGTCAGAAGTAGATATGATGGAAGCCAATGTAGGTATGGCCTTCGACTATTCCAATGAAGATGTCTATATCATGGAACTGCCTTATGGCAAAGGATACTACACTATGATGTTGGGAATACCGCGTAAAGCAGAGAAGCTGGACTCTATATGCGCCAATACCGACTGGTGGGCAGTTCACGAGCAGGCCCATCTCGCTCAGTTGGAACTCTACATGCCCAGGTTCTCGATCTCTACAGACTTGACAACACTATTCAAGAATGAAGAGAATAGCGCTACTGGCATACTCAGTAAACTGGGATTGGACGAGTCTGTTGCCTACGCCGACATGGTAAAAGCCACAAAACCAGCACGCCAGATGTGGGGACTGTCACAAACTGCCATCATAGAGGTAGAGGAAAACGGAACCAAAGCCGTAACCTCCACATCTGGCAATGAAGGCATGTATATATCCCCTTACGTTCCGCGCAGGATAGACAAGCCCTTCTTCTTCGCTATCCGTGAGAATACAACTGGCACCATCCTGTTTATGGGAAAGGTAGTACATCTCTAAGACAACACGCGCGACAACACGCATCAACTCAAGCGGCCTGCAACCGAGAGCTATCACACTCACGGTTGTGGGCCGCTTAGCCTATGCAAGGGAAACCACCACGGCCAAAGCGGGCATAAGTTTTTGGATGCCAGCAATAAAAAAAACGGCGAAAACGACCATTATGTTGAATAAAATGAGTAATTTTGTACTCCAATGGACACTTCTGAACTGCAAAAGATAAAGCAACGGTATAATGTTGTCGGCAACAGCGACGGGCTCAACCGTGCACTCGACATCGCCCTGCAGGTAGCCCCAACCGACCTGTCGGTACTCATCGTGGGCGAAAGCGGTGTGGGTAAGGAGATTATACCCCGCATCATCCACGACAACTCCCCCCGACGCAAGGAGAAATACTTTGCCATCAACTGTGGCTCCATCCCCGAGGGAACGATAGACAGCGAGCTCTTCGGACATGAGAAGGGTTCGTTTACCGGCGCCATAGGCGAGAGCGAAGGCTATTTCGGCACCGCCGACGGCGGCACCATCTTCCTGGACGAGGTGGGCGAGCTGCCCATAGCCACCCAGGCACGATTGCTGCGTGTGCTCGAGACGGGCGAATATATCCGCGTGGGCGGTCAGAAAATCATGAAGACCAACGTGCGCATCGTGGCCGCCACCAATGTCAACATGCGCAAGGCCATCAGCGAAGGCAAGTTCCGCGAAGACCTCTACTATCGCCTCAACACCATCCCCATCCAGATGCCGCCACTGCGCGAGCGCGGCCAGGACATCCCCCTGCTCTTCCGCCTCTTCGCCCTGCAGACGGCAGAGAAGTACAAGCTGCCCAAAATAACGCTCACCGACAAGGCCAAGCTCCTGCTGATGCAATACAAGTGGCCTGGCAACGTGAGACAGCTCAAGAACATCACCGAGCAAATCTCTGTACTCAGCGAGAAGCGCGAGATAGACGCCGAGACGCTGTCGCAGTTTATCCCGCAAGACCCCGAGAGCACCGAGCTGGCCACTATCGACAATACAGGCAAGCACTCCTATGAGAGCGAGCGCGAACTATTATATAAGGTATTATACGAGCTGCGCGGCAATGTGACCGAGCTGAAGAAGGAGATAGACGCGCTCAAGAAGCAACTGGGAGAGCACGGCGCGATGACCGCCCAGCAATACGGCCACTCGCTCCCACACATCGCCAACGGACAGATGGCGACAGTACAGGCAGAAGACGCGGTGGCAGAAGAGATAAAAAACGAACCCGCAGAGCCCATGACGCGCGAAGAGCACGACAAAAAGGAGATAATGGAAGCGCTGGAAAAGGCCAACGGCCGACGACGCGAAGCTGCCATAGCCCTGGGCATCTCAGACCGTACACTCTACCGCAGACTCAAACAATACGGACTCGACTAAACGACGACAATGAAGAAAAAACTCATATACATACACCTCGCACTGATGGCATTCGTGCTGACCACCATCACCGCGTGCGCCTTCAAAGGCTACAAGTTCAACGGTGCCAGCATAGACTACACCAAGACCAAGACCATACAAATCAACGATTTCCCCATACGCAGCAGTTATGTATGGGGACCCATGGGCCCTCTGTTCAACAACGCCCTCAAAGACGAATTTGCCAACCATACCCGTCTGGTACAGGTCAAGCGCAACGGCGACCTCAAGATAGAGGGAGAAATCATACAATACACGCAACGCAACAAGTCGGTGTCGAGCGAAGGTTACTCGGCACAGGTAGAGCTCACCATGACCGTCAGCGTAAGGTTTACCAACAACGTGAACCACAAGGAAGACTTTGAACGTCAGTTCTCAGCCTCGCAGACATACGAGTCGACCCAGAACCTGAACTCGGTACAGGAAGAACTGGTCACCCAGATGACCAAGGACCTCGTAGAACAGATATTCAACGCCACCGTGGCCAACTGGTAAACCACCCCAACCACCACAGATATGCAACTGGACTTAGAGCAACTCATCAAGCATCCGCAGACTATGGACAAGGAGACCCTGTACGACCTCCGAAGCCTCATTGCGCTCTATCCCTACTTCCAGACCGCACGTCTGCTGATGCTGCAAAACCTCTACATCCTGCACGACCCCTCGTTTGATGAAGAACTGCGCAAGGCAGCCATATACATCACCGACCGCAAGATGATATTCAGGCTGATAGAGGCAGCACACTACAAGATCAAAAGCGCCACCACCGACAACAGCCAGGCAAAGAACGCCCCAGGCGCCGACCGCACCATCTCGCTCATTGACAACTTTCTGGACACCATCCCCGCCACCGATGAGGAAGAGCCGAAGAAGAAGAAACGCAAGCCAACGGCTGCCGACGCAGCGATAGACTACGTGAGCTTCCTGCTCGACACCGAGAGCGAAGACGAAGAGAGCCCCGAGACTCCGCTGATGAAAGGACAGTCGCTCATAGACGACTTCATCAACAACGACAAGGGCAAGATAGAACTCAAGGAAGAACCTGAGTATGTGCCCGAAAGCAATGACACAAAAGACAGCGAAAATATGGTGGACGGAAGCTACTGCACCGAGACTTTGGCACGAATTTACATCCAACAAGGCCGTTTTGAGAAGGCTTTGGAAATAATTACGCGCTTAAATTTGATTTTTCCAAAAAAAAATGCTTACTTTGCAGACCAAATACGGTTCTTGGAGAAGCTGATACTGAACAGCAAGGCCAAAAAGCCATAAGATATAGAGCAAATAATAACAAAAAAAATAAACAACAAGATGATTTACACATTATTCGTAGTACTTATCGTACTGGTATCTATCCTGATGATTGGCATCGTGCTCATCCAGGAGTCTAAGGGAGGAGGTCTCTCTTCACAGTTCTCTTCTTCCAACCAATTCATGGGTGTTCGCAAGACTACCGACCTGGTAGAGAAAATCACATGGGGTCTGGCCGCCGTTATGGTTGTCATCAGCGTAATCTGCGCCCACACCGCTCCCAAGGCCATCACCGAGGAAAGCGTAATGGAGAAGGCAGCTACCCAGACAGAGACTACCAATCCTACCAACATGCCTGGCTTCGGCGCAACCCAGCCTACCAAGGGCAATACCCAGCAGGCTCCCGCTGCCCCCGCAGCCGAGAACAACAAGTAAGAGTTACCGACGGTACGCAATATGAGCCCGTTCTGCCCGACGCAGAGCGGGCTTTATTGTAGCCGTCCACGCCGACGGGCGCAAGAGAAGGCTCAGCCTCCAGGCTGCGCAGCCCCCGTGGAAGCAGAAAATACAAGGCGGCGCGAAAAATAATGGGCAAAAAATTTGCAGGAAACAAATATTTCCATTACCTTTGCACTCGCTTAATGAGATTAAGCTCTAAATGGTGGCTGTAGTTCAGTTGGTTAGAGCGTCAGATTGTGGTTCTGAATGTCGTGGGTTCGAGTCCCATCTGCCACCCATAAGAAGCAGTTCTTCGGAACTGCTTTTTTTGTTTCCCCCAATCAGCCAAGCACGCAGCCGAGCACATCCCGCACGCAGCCGAGCACATCCCACGCACAGCCAAGCACATCCCGCGCACTACCAACATCATCCCACACATTGCCGAGCCCATCCCGCGCACAGCCGAGCCCATCCCGTTTACATCCAAGCCCCTACTCCGCCCCACCGCCATCGTCCCCGCAAGACGCGGAAGCACCCCACCCCGTCTGGAGCACATCCCGGCGAAGCTGGAGGATACCTTGGCGAAGCTGGAGGGTACCTTGGCGAAGCTGGAGGGCGTCCCGACAAAACTGGAGGGTACCTCCACGCAGCTGCTGACCGCCTCGGGCGACGCGTATCGGACGATACGAGCTTCCGTATCGGACGAAACGAGCATCCGTACCGTCCGATACGTACATCCGCGCCGTCCGATACGCGCCAGCAATGATGGTCACCACACTGCCGAACACACTCACAACCAATTCCTTGCTGACCGTTGACGACCACAGCACAACCTCCGTGCAGCGCAGCCCTGGCAACGGGCGCGATGACGCGGTCAGCGGCAGCCACATAGCCACAATCCCCATCCATCCCGTTACAGGACAGATGGGGATTGCCGGCAATCGGAGAAGCAGACTACTTCATCTTCTTGTTCATAGCCTTCAATGTGACCGAGATATTGGCCAGAACCCGCATAAAGCTCCAGCTAATCAGCGAGGAGGCCAACACCATGACCGTGGTCACAAATCCCCTGGGACTGAATATCTTGTCGTCGATGTATTGGTACTCGGGATTTTGTACCCAGACAATGTTGAATAAGCAGATAATCGAGGCGATGATGCCACATACCAATACGATGTTGGCGATAATTACAAGCGTCGTCTCTGCACCATTACCGGAATTCTCTTCTACGGGTGCTACAGCCTTGGCTGCCACTGGCTCTGCTACAGGCTGCACCTCAGGGTCTTTTTCATTTTCTTGCATGATTACTATTGTTTTTATTGTCGATACTTTTGTTTATTCTTTAGGGCTGCGGTGCATGAAGCTATTGTCGGCCCACAACAGCAGGACTATAACCGCCAGTGCCACAGCCACCTGAAGCAGGATGGCGCCCGGACGCTGGTCGAAGAAGCGGTCGATGTGGCGGTAGACGTGGGCGAAGAACGACTCTGCCGTATTGGCTTCGCGGATGACATTGCGGTGGACGGTGATATTGAACAATATCTCGCCCATATTATCGGCAAACCACATCTCGGGCAGATACTTCCTGCCCAGTCCGGCACGCAGCATGGCTATCTTCTGCCCATTGGTCATGGCGGGGCCGTAGCGCTCGAGCAGCGAGGTGACCACAACCGTGTTACGGCAGGAGTCCATGATGTCCAGCACGCGGCGGTCCAGATAGATGTCGTTGACCGAGACATAGAGGTCGCCCGAGTGGCGGGCCTCAAAGCTGAAGACACGGCCACGGTCGTGGTTGCCCTGTATCATGCGCCGGTGGTCGGCATCGCGGTCGCTGTCGTAGAGCAACGGTTCGTTGGAGGCACGTATCTGGTAGAGCAGCGAGCCAAAGACAGACTCGACCGCCGTCCACTCCATGCCCAGCAGCCGCCGGGTTTCACCCTTGTACATGCACAGCCGCGTGAGTTGGGCTGAGCGCATGTCCTGCTTGTCCTTGCCGGCGACATCATAGGACAGTCCGGGCATCACCATGTCGAAAGGCAGCACACAGTTGTCCTTGGCACAATGGTAGAGGTCGGCCACGCGGCCATAGTAGGCACCCGACGCCGTGACCTCGACCCTATCGCCCCGCACCACCTGTATGCCGGTGTTGGCCCAGCACTGCCCGGTATTGTAGAGAAACACATTGCGCTCGCTGCCACAGGGTTGGGCCATGGTGATGGCTCCGTGCTCATTGATGCGCTGCGAGGGGTCGAAGAAGAGCACGCCCCGGATGAAGAACGAGAGGATGACCAGCAGCAAGACGATGGCGAAGACCAGCGAGACAAAGAAGATGACAAAGTTGACGCGTGCCGACCTCACCTTGGACGGGCAGTCGGCGAGCCGCTTCACCCTCGCCCCAGACATGAGGGCTGCCACCACGGCTGCGCCTCTATAGCAGAGCCACGGCAGGAGCATGAGCGTCTTCCACACCATGCGCACCACGAGCATGGTCACCGGCAGCCGGTCGGTGGGGCGGTAGTCTATGAATGGCTTGATGCCCAACACCTCGGCATCGGTCTGCGGGCCCGATGGCGTGGGGCGCCTGTCTGACAACAACTCGGCAAGAAACGACCTGTCATTGATCACGTATCGCGCCAAGCCCGTGGTGGTGATGGCACTCGTGATGGTCTCAATAAGCGATTTGACATTCATTTTTGCTGCGTATTACGTTCGATGACTACAAGAAACGAACCCACATTGTCGGCAAACCAGGGGTCGCGGAACTTCTTCTCCTTATAATAATAGAGTTCGTTGTTGACGGGATAATTGGTCTTGTCGACCTCCCTACCATTGTAATAATATCCCATACCATACGACCGGGCCTTGAGGACAGCGGCATCGGCCACGGTGCCGTCCTTGAGTTTGAGCGGCAAGGCTATGGTGTGGGTCTCCTTCACCGTGGCGTCCAGTCCGTGCTGCTCTACCGCCGCGATGACCCGGTCGAGAGAGGCGTCGGGGGTGGCAAGCGAGTCTCTCAGCGTCTTCATGCTGGCAAGATACATGCTTCGGATGACCGTATCTGTCATCACCACATCGTTGACTGCAAAGTGGAGCACGCCATCGCAAGGCACCACATAGTCGACACGCTCCTTGGAGATGACAGAGATGGTGGTGTGCAGGCTGCCACGCTCCAGACCATCGAGATAGACATCATTGTCGGGGTTCTTGTACCAGCCTATATCCTTCTTGCTGTGCTCATAAGGGATGACCTGCATCAGCAGCACGCCGAAAGGCTCGTCGGGCGCCAGCTTGTACTTGTCTCTGAAGTCATTGTGGCCTCCCTTGCGCTCAAAGCCCTCGGTGCCCACCCATCCGAAGCCAGGCTGGCGGTCCTCGTTGGCTGCGTCGACCAGATAGTGTATGGCGGTATTGGCTGCACCCGATGCCCGGATGGATATACGCTCGTTCTTCTTGACCTCGATGCCCGAGTTGGCCCACAGTTCTGCCGTATTGAACAGCCAGTATATCACCTCCTTGTCTTCGGTCTGCATGATGGTGGCGCCATAGGTATTGGTCTTGATGACATTGTAGGGATAGAAACTCTTGACCACCAGCACCACAAAGGCCAGACCTACAAACAGCACGATGACTATCACAAAGAGCGAGGCTATCACCTTCCACAACGACCTCGGGCTCTCAAGGAGTTCGAAGAGGCGCTTGTGGCGCACGATGTCTATGGTTATGGTCTTCTGGGCGTCGTCTGGCTGAGCTACAGGGTCAGTCTGTGGCGTCACTCTCTCATCGGTATTCACCTCTTTTGGCATTTCTGGAGACATAGCAGTAATAGGTTATAATGTTAAGGATTAAGATAACATTGCAAAAATAAGCAAAAAAACGCTGCGAGTGGCCATTGTCGCCCACTTTTTTACTCCCAAGCATAAAAAAAGCATTACCCCGGCACACAATCCTGCCAACGTAATGCTATTGATGGAGTGGAGCTGGAGGGATTCGAACCCTCGTCCGCACAGTAAAACCATATGCTTTCTACACGCTTATTCCGGCCTTCGGTTTTCGTGCATTGGCAAGACCCGGACCACCAACCAATGCCTTATCCTCTAAGATTTCATCTTCGATGCGAGGCTTTCGAGAGACTATTTCCGACTGTACTGCACCGCTTGACCAAGGAGTTTCGGAAAAAGAGCCCTTGAGCGATGTCTCGTCCCGTCACCTGGTGGCGGGATAAAGCCAGTAATCTACTATGCTTCGATTAGGCAGCGAGAGCGTAATTGTTTTCGCCAATTAATTTGTCGATGACTCTGATTAAGGAGATAGCCAACGAGTCTCCGCGTGCTTACATACCATCTTAGCCGCCGTCAAATCCAGTCAACCCCAATGATATATGGGCTGCAAAGATAAGGGTTATTTGTGAAACCAACAAGAAAAAAGCGGAAAAAATCCATTTTCACGCCCAAAATGCGCTACTATGCGCTCGTCGATAGGGTAATGGCAGAGGCTGTCATAAGAGAAATGATGCCGTAAACAAACGTTTCAGACAAACGTCTGGCTTGAAGCATCAAGGCACACTCCTTATATCTAAAAACCTGAGTTCGGGATAAGCGACTGTCGTTTTTCTTGCTATGCCAGATTTCCGATAGGTGCATATTACATTTGCCCTCCAAACAATATGGATGGCAAAATGCAGAATTGTAAAGTCCAAATG
>NZ_NPJL01000049.1:0-3199 GCF_002251325.1 Prevotella sp. P4-67 | reverse complement strand
GCTTGAGAGCCGGCTGCGGGGCGGGGGTGCGGTCGTCGTAGACGGGGCGTACAAGGATGCCGCGCGCGGGGAAGTCGCATGTGTCGATGCGGGGCTCTATCTTGCCTTTGGGGTTGTTGTTACACCAGAAGGAGATAATCTCGGCGGGGCCATAGCCATAGTTCATGACCTCGCTCGACCAATAGTAGCTCACCTTGCCTATATAGTATTTCTTCAGCTTGTTGTTGTCGCTATCCAGCCATCCGCCGTTGGTGAGGAAGATGTGGTTGCCGTTGGGGCCGGTCACCTTGATACACTTCCTGCCATTGACTCTGTCCCACTCAAACTTGCACTTCTCTATCAGTTCGGTCCAGTCTGCCTTGTTGGGCATGCGCCAGTGGCTGCGCAGAATGACTCTGGCGGCATCGTATTGGGGCAGAAGGATGTTGTCTTTGCCCACTCGCTCGGCCAGTTGGCTACTTATCTGGCTTCTGTATATGGTCTTGTTGGGGTCCAGCTTGGCTTGGATGGCAGGGGGATAGGCAGAGGCCTTGTAATCCTGCATCCATACTCCCTTGGGCTCACCCCATTGGAAGTAGTACTTGCTCTCCCCGTCGGCGCTGCCAAGGTCGGCATCGGCCCACTTGACCGACAGACCCAGGTCTACGGCCTTGATGTTCTGCGCCTGCAGCGCGATGGCTACCAGGGCAAGAAGTGTGGTGATGATGTATCTCTTCATCGTTGTGCGGATAGTGGATAGTTACTTATGGATTGGTATACAGTCTCTCCGGAGCAGCAACTGGAGCACCGGGGCGGCGGCTGACGGCTGTAGGGACGAACACACTGGCGGCTGGCAGGGCTGACAGGGTAGGGATAATCGGCGCTGCGGCTCTGCTCATGACCCGTCTGCTCGCGCCAGGGTAAGCGAAAAGCCTCATGAGCCTTAGACTTCCCGAGGGAATGAAAGGCACATGAGGCTCTACAGTCTATATTTATCCTACCTGGCTTCCAGGCTTGACATCCTTTGATGTGGTGGTCACAGAGAGTGTGCCGTCGTAGTTGACAGCCGAGAGTATCATGCCCTGGCTTTCCTCGCCCATCATCTTGCGTGGCGCGAAGTTGGCTACAAACAACACCTGCTTGCCCACGAGCTCCTGTGGGTCTTCATAGTAGGCAGCGATGCCGCTGAGGATGGTGCGGCCGTCCTTGGTGCCGTCGTCGATGTGGAACTTGAGCAGCTTCTTCGACTTCTTCACCTTCTCGCACGAGGTGACGAGGCCCACGCGGATGTCCAGCTTCTCAAAGGTGTCGAAGTCCACGTTCTCCTTGATAGGCTCGGGCTCATAGTTGGCAGCCTCGTTGGCCTTCTTGGTGTTCTCGAGCTTGAGCAGCTGAGCGTCGATGACGCTGTCTTCCAGCTTCTCGAAGAGCAGCGACGCCTCTCCCAGCTGAGTGCCGGCGGCGAGGATGTCCATGCTGCCCAGCTGTTCCCACTCGAAGCTGTCCATATTGAGCATGGCGCGCAGCTTCTTGGAAGAGAACGGCAGGAAAGGCTCGAAGGCGATGGCGAGGTTGGCGCAGAGCTGCAAGCACACGTAGAGGATGGTCTCCACACGCTTGGGGTCGGTCTTCCACACCTTCCAGGGCTCACACTCGGTGATATAGCGGTTGCCGATACGCGCCAGGTTCATGGCCTCTTTCTGTGCGTCGCGGAACTTGAAGCCGTCGAGCAGCTCCTCGACCTTGGCCTTGACGTCCTTGAACTCGGCGATAGTCTGGCGGTCAACTTCGGTCAGCTCGCCACAGGCGGGAACCACGCCGCCCCAGTATTTCTTGGTGAGCTGCAGTGCGCGGTTGACAAAGTTGCCATAGATGGCCACCAGCTCAGAGTTGTTGCGCTCCTGGAAGTCCTTCCAGGTGAAGTTGTTGTCCTTGGTCTCGGGAGCATTGGCTGTGAGGACATAGCGGAGCACGTCCTGCTTGCCGGGGAAATCGACGAGATACTCATGGAGCCAAACTGCCCAGTTGCGCGAGGTGGAAATCTTGTCGTTCTCCAGGTTGAGGAACTCATTGGCAGGCACGTTGTCGGGCAGGATATATCCGCCGTGGGCCTTGAGCATGGTGGGGAAGATGAGGCAGTGGAACACGATGTTGTCCTTGCCGATGAAGTGGATGAGGCGGGTATCGTCGTCCTTCCACCACTTCTCCCAGTTGCCCCAGCGGGCCGGGTCGCTGTCGCAGAGCTCCTTGGTGTTGGAGATATAGCCGATGGGCGCGTCGAACCACACGTAGAGCACTTTGCCATCGGCACCCTCTACGGGCACGGGGATACCCCAGTCCAGGTCGCGGGTCATCGCGCGTGGCTGCAAGTCCATGTCGAGCCACGACTTGCACTGTCCATACACATTGGGACGCCACTCCTTGTGTCCCTCCAGTATCCAGTCCTTGAGCCACTGCTGATAGTCGCCCAGCGGGAGATACCAGTTCTTGGTGGGACGCTTCACGAGGCCGTGGCCAGGGTTGTTCTTGTTGGTGGGGTTGATAAGCTCCTCGGGCGAGAGCGTGGCTCCGCACTTCTCGCACTGGTCGCCGTAGGCACCCTCGGCACCACAGCGCGGACAGGTGCCCACGATATTGCGGTCGGTGAGGAACTCGCCGGTCACCTCGTCACAGTACTGCTCCTCGGTTATCTCTTCGAGCTTGCCGTCGTCATAGAGCTTGCGGAAGAAGTCGGATGCAAACTTGTGGTGTATCTTGCTGGTGGTGCGGCTGTAGATGTCGAACGAGATGCCGAACTCTTCAAACGAGTCCTTGATGAGCTTGTGATAGCGGTCTACCACCTCCTGCACGCTGATGCCCTCCTTGCGGGCACGTATGGTCACGGGTACGCCGTGCTCGTCGCTTCCGCCGATGAATATCACATCCTTTTTCTTCAGTCTGAGATATCTTACATAGATGTCGGCAGGCACATATACGCCGGCGAGATGGCCGATATGCACACCGCCGTTGGCGTAAGGAAGCGCCGCAGTCACGGTAGTACGCTTGAAATTCTTCTCCATATTTGTTGTGATTGTATTTATTTTGGTGCAAAGTTACAAAATTATTATTAAGTAATGTGTTTGTTTACAAACAATTGCACCCTGCCGCTGCAGTTATTTTCACTATCGCCACCCTAACGATTGCCGCCGAGGCAAAAACCATCCCCATTGCATCGCCCGTG
>NZ_NPJL01000048.1:0-20944 GCF_002251325.1 Prevotella sp. P4-67 | reverse complement strand
TGGGGCATATCTCATGATGCTGATGCACCGCAGAGGTTTACCGTATCATAATCTTCTTGCCGCTGTTGATGTAAACGCCGGGCTGGGTGGGGCGATGGGAGTATTGGCGACCCTGCAGGTCGTACCAGATAGTGGGTCGGCGCTGGATGTCGGTGGTCACGGTGGTTATGGCGGTAGGAGGCTGCGGGGTCACATCGGGCACGTAGTAATGGTTCTGGCTGTCCTTGCTGGTGGCAATTTCGAGGAACGCGTCCTTGTTGATGTCGTACACGTTGACGGTCTGGGGAGAACCGCTGGCGGTGCTGAAGACAAATGAGAGCATGGCATCGCGCTTGGTTATACGGTAGGTGCGGCTGTACCACTTGCGCCCTTCTATAGTCTTAGCGACGGTGACGGCGTCGCCGGGCCACGTGCCAGTGGCAGTGAAGTTGTCGCCGTACTGGTCGTCCCAAGCCCAGAAGTTTACGCGGCTCCATCCCACGTTGTCAGCGTTCACGTTTATGGTGATGTCGTAGGGAGTGAAGGCCTCGGGAGCGCTTACCTCATAGGTGCGCGTGATGACAGCCGATACCGTGGTGCCTACGAGCAGTCCCACACTCAGCGTGGTGGTGCCGGCGGGGATGTCGACGAGCGTGCCACTTGCCGCCTTGCGGCTCTGCGCGGTGGGCGTGGTTCCGTCGGTGGTGTAGACCAGTTGCGCACCCGGCTGGCTGCTCACCGCAGTGAGACGAGCCTTCTGCACATCGTCATAGTGACCGGAGGGAAGGTCGACCCAAGCCACGTTGCTGCTGTTGCTGAGCAAGTAGCGATAGTGATATCCGCGCAGTATCTCGGTATAACCCGCCGGAGCCTGGTAAGCGTTGGCGCGCTGGCCCATCACGGCGTAGAGAGTGCCGTGAGCACCTTCGGTCTTGAGGACATTGCACTGCGTGGCTACATACTCGTTGAAGACGGTGGTGCTGGTATTGGTGATGCCAGCTATGTGGCGGGCATTAATCATCATCTTGATGTCTGTGGGGTATGCCTGCCAATGCTTGTAGAAGACACAGGGCGTGCCGCAGGCAGCGAGGATGTAGGCGTTGGCAGCAAGCGTGTCTTTGCGTATAGGGTCTTGCTGCTCCGTGCTGGATCGATACTCGGTGTCGTGGTTTTCCACAAAACTCACCGCATAGCGGCGGTAGGCAGCATCGCCGACGAGTCCGTTCTTTGCCCTGGCGCTCCAATTGGAAGCGATGAGGTCGCGCACGGCGTAACGCACGGGGAAGTCGAAGGCAGCCGATGTGGGCTCGCCGTTGACCTTGGTGGCATTTATCCAGGCCTTGACGGTATTGGCGTTGCCGTCCCAGTATTCGCCTACGGAGAAGCGAGGCTTGAGGGCGGTGTTGTAGATGCCAGTGAACATTCCGGCGTAGCCCTTGACCATGTCGTAACGCAATCCGGCGTAGCCGAAGTCGTTGAGCAGCATGTCGAGGTAAGCCTTCACCACGCTCTGCACGTTGGAACTGTAGTGGTCGAGGTCGCGCATGCCATCCCAGTCGTCGCCCGAGTCATACTTGTTGCTGAGACTCAGCTTAGGACTCTGGCCGACAGCCCAGTTGTAGGTGCTACCACCATCATCGTCGTGGCAGATGTCGGTAGAATACATGCGGTAGGTCGTGCCCTTGTATGTCTCTACAGGGAAGTCGGTCCAGCTGGTGAGGGTATTGCGGTGGTTGATGACCACATCGGCAATGGTGCCAATGCCCTTGCTCTTGAAGGTCTTGATCATCGAGCGCAGTTGGGTCTCGTTGCCAAACGAGCTGTTGTAATTGCTGAACCAGTAAAGGTCGTCGTAGCCCATGGAACGTCCGCTGCCGCAGTTGGCACTCTGCGGTATCCATACCAGACTGAAGTAGGGTGCGAGGTCATCGGCCTGGGCTTCGAGGTTGAACCACTTTGACGCGCGGTATGAATCCCAATAGAATCCTTGCAGCATCACGCCGTCGTAGTTGGCTGGCCAACCCTGTGCATGGATGCCTAATGTTGCCATAAGGGCAACGAGAGTCATGTAAAATGTCTTCATCTTATTCTGTTTTTAGTTACTATCAGAGCAGAGGGCATACCCATACTATCGTATACCCCAATTATGGTTGTCGGCGAGGTTAGTCCGCTTGCATCGCGCCGCTGGGCAACCCCTTTGGTTTATACTCCAAAGTTATCTCAAATTCCCCTATAAACAAGTGTGACAGAGTGAGAAACGTACAAACCAGTTGCGCAATCGTTTGCACGTTGGCGCGTCGCCAATAAAAAAAGAGACCACTCACGCCAAGTGAGCAGTCTCTTCCAATCTAACTTAAAAAATCTAAAGCCTTAACGAATCTATGTGACAAAATGTATCTATGTCTTAAGGATTTACAATTACTTTGCGATAGGGGTGAACGAGTAGGTGCCATCCTCGAGATTGATGGTTAACAGCAAATCTCCGCTCATCTTCAGGCATCCTGCACCTACATCATTCTTTGCGGTACGTCCAACGAGGCTTCCTTCGGCAGCACCGTCGCCGTTTTCAACCACACCATAGGCTGCATTGTCAGCGTCTACCCAGTTGCCATTTCGGAATGTAGACTCAGGCACAACCTTCCACCACCATCCGGAGGCAGCATCGCTCTCGCTGATGTTCACCTTAAGGGTGAATACGGGGTTGTCGTAGGGGTCGCCACTGTGGTCAAACTTGATGGCATTAGCTACCGACCATCCGTTGATGGTACCCAGCAGGTAGTAGTTGTTCTCGATGACGAGGTCGCTCGGGTAAGGAGTAACCTTCACCTGGGAGGCGCCCAGATAAGTGTTGGGGTCGCCTACGCGGACTACTGAAGTCCCGTCCTTGACGATGTAAGCGGCGTAGCGCAGGTAGAGCTGCTTGGCCTTGGAGCCGCGGCTGATAGCTGCCACATAAGCGTTCTGGAAGTCAGAGGCTTTCACGACAGCTGTGTCGGAATCCATTTCGCATACCAGGGTGCCGTACTTGGCGAAGTCGGCGGTCTTGCTGAACTGCAGCTCGTACATCATCTTGCTGCCAGCGGGGAGGTTCTTCACGCTTTCGGTGAAGAGCTTCACCTTGTTGTCCTTCATATATGCCTCCTGCAGATTGACTGCCTCGGGGACAATGCTCTTGAGCGTGATGTCGTCGACAGCAAAGGCTTGCTCCTGAGGATTAACCTGTGGCAGGGCCTCTGTCCAGTCGTCATCGCACGAGGCGAAGACGAGAGACAGGACTGCTATAAATGCTATTGTTGATTTCTTCATGATTATGTTCACTTTGACGTTACTGAAATGTTAACCTACTTTCTCGAATTTGACGGTCATCTTAGAGTCGTTGCTCATATTGACGGTAATCTTGACTTTTCCGCCAGCCCAGCCGGGCAACTGGTAGCTACCCTTACCCTTGACGATGGCTCCGTCGTAAATGCCGTTGGTCATACTGATGTCCTTGGGTGAGTCTTTCTCCTGGCTACCGTAAGAATCCTTGTCCCATCCAGTCAGAGCTGTGTAGAAACGGAACTGGAACTTATCTGCAGGAATGTCGAATTCTCCGTAATAGACCTTGCTGCCTACAGCATTGTCGTCCTCGAAGAGTTTCCAGGGTTCGTAGTGGGCCTTATTATCTTCGGAAGGACCAGTCCAACCCTCAGGTGCACCTACGAGGTAGATGTAGCCCGGCAGACGCAGAGCGAAGTAGCCCTTAATCTTCTCCATAGCCACAACATTTGAGAGGATGCTGGTGTCCTCGTACTTCAGGATTTGAGACCTTACGCGGAAGTATACCTTGCGGGCAGGCTCGTCGGTGTAGGTTTCCTCACTCGTGATGCCGCGCAGTTTGCAGATGGCTTCTGCTATCTGGCTTGCCTTCACGTTCAGGTTGCATGAAGTGTAGGCGTCGCCAAGTTCAACAAAATTAGCGAAGGTCGCATCGAGTGACACCTGCATGTAGTAATTGGCTGATGCAGCGAAGCCATAGTCGGCCTGCGAGCAAGTGAAGTTTACAGTGCCAGCCTCCTTGTCATAGCCAAGGTCTACGTATTGGTTGGCAGTAGCCGGTGTGTTCAGCACGAGCTTGGTAGGCGTCTGGATGACGGGGTTCTCCTCTTCAGGGCCGCTGCACGAAGCGGTGGCAAGCACCAGGCTGATGAAGCTGAACAGTATATAACTTAATTTTTTCATTGCTTAATCTGTTTATAAAGATTGATTGATGCTTAATAATTGGGGTTCTGCTTGAAGTCGGGCTGAGCAGCGATTACCGATGAAGGAATCGGGAATACGTTCATGTAGTCAGGAATGCTGGCACCCTTGTCTACATTGCCCTTCCATGACCAAGTGTACTTGCTGCCGGTAAAGAGTCCGAAGCGAACGAGGTCTGTACGGCGCACGTTCTCCCAGTACAACTCGCGGCAACGCTCGTCAATCATGTTCTGCTCGTTGAGGTCGGTCTGAGTCCATGCTGAAACGCCTGCACGTTCACGTACATAGTTGGCATATTCCACACCCTTGGCCTTGTCGGCAGCTCCGCGCATTGCACACTCGGCAAACATCAGATAGACATCGGCCAGACGGATGAGGGGAAGGTCGGTGTTGGGGAACTTGGTGATTTCACCCTTCTTGAAATTACCGTTGCTGCCGCGCAGCAGATTGGTAAACTTAACCACGCCATAGCCGTCGGTAAACTTAGAGAATGCGGTGTTCTCCTTCTTGAATCCGTCTACATCCTTCTTCCACATAGACCAGCGTACGTCGTTGGGCTCGGAAGCAAACTTGTCGGCAAATTCCTTGGTGGCGTGCATACAGCCCCACTGCTGGTTGAGTCCATAGTCCTCGCAGTTCATATAAGCGCCATCGTTATCGACGGTCAGGTTGCTGATAGCTGCGCAGCAGAGGAAGGTGGTGCCTCCGTAAGGAGTGAGCTCAACGGCATCGTAGGGAATACCCCAAAGGATTTCGTTGACATCTGAGCCACCTGGCATATATACATCGTTGTCGCCGCAGAACAGATAGAGGTAGTGCTCTGCAAGACCAGAGCCCTTGAAACCTTTGCCCTTATGGCGTGCGATGATGTTCTCGCAGTGCTGAGCGCACTTGTCGTAGGCTGGAGTGCCGGTAAAGACGCCTGCATTGAGATAGAGACGGGCGAGAAGAGCCTCAACGCCGTCCTTGCCTACGCGACCGTAGTGGGGAGTGGCATCAGACATGTTGGCAACGATGTCTTCCAACTCGCTGGCCAGCCATGTGTAAAGCTCGACGCGTGAAATCTGCTTGGGCTTGCTTCCTACGGCGTCGTCTTCGGTGACGAAACCACCCATACCGAAGAGGTCTACGATATTATAGTAGCTCATGGCGCGCAGCGCACGGGCTTCGAGAGCCATATCCTTGAACTGGTCCTTGCCCTTGATGAGGCGCAGGAAGTCGTTGCAGATGGCTATCTCTACATACATACGGCTGTATGTACCGAAGATGTTGGCGTTGCCCTTACCCCATGTGTTGGTGTTAAGGTCGATGACGCCCTCGTCTTTCCATATCCACTTTGTCTCGTCGGTGGGGAACTCGTTGAGCATAAAGAGCGCACGTGTGTACTGCCCGGTACCGCCGTCGAGACCAGAGATATCTGAATCTCCGTCGGGACCGCCCTGGCCAGATACAGCCAAGCCAGAGTAACACTTAGCCAACACGGCCTCGTAAGCAGCCTCTGTCATGTTGCCGGCTGTGGTGGTGTTCGGATCATTGGGCTCAAGATCCAAATCGCCGATACAGGATGTGGTGGTCAGGGCCAGACCTGCAAACAATGCTGAAGCTATGATGCTTTTATATGATTTCATATTATTATAGTCTTTATTGTATTGTTAGACGCTTGTTGTATGATTTAGAAACTTGCCACTACACCGATGGTGAAGGTTGTAGCACGTGGGTAGACGTCGCGGTCGATACCGCTTGCCACCTCTGGGTCGAGACCCTTATACTTGGTGATGACAAATGGGTTCTGGACTGCTCCGTAGAGACGCAGACGCATCTTGTTGTCGAGCAGATAGGGCCATGTGTGACCCAGTGTGATGTTGTCGCAGCGCAGGAAGCTGGCATTGCGCAGCCAGTAGTCGCTCTTCATGATGCCTATTGCAGGATTGACGGTACCGTTGAAGTAGTAATCGGTCTGGATGAGGTTGTTTAACTTACCGTTCTTCCAACAGTTGTCAACGACAGCATGGTCAGACATGGCGTCGGCATAAACATAGTTGCCGATGTTGGCGTGCATTGCGATACCGAGGTCCCAGTTCTTCCAGTTGAAAGTAGAAGAGAAGCTCATTGTCACCTTCGGGTCTTTGCTGTGATATATGCGGCGGTCGTCGTCGTTGATTACACCGTTATTATCCTGGTCTACGTATACACCTTCCAGTGGCTTGCCGTCCTTGTCGTACACCTGCTCAAAGAGGTAGAATGAATTGACTGGATGACCAACGGCCTGTACCTGGCAGTTGTTTCCGTTACCAGAAGAGATGGCGCCTGTCTCAATATATGAACCATCGTTGTTGAGCTTGGTAATCTTGTTCTTGTTGTAAGCCACGTTGTAGCTGGCAGTCCAAGAGAAGTCTTTGGTCACGATAGGACGTGCTGTGATAGAGAACTCGACACCCTGGTTCTTCAGTGTTCCGATGTTCTGGTTCATCATGTTGGTGGTAGACGAACCGCTGGGTACTGATACGTAGCTCAACAAGTCCTTTGACTTACGCAGATAGAAATCCAAGCTGGCAGAGATGCGGTTGTTGAGGAAGGCAACATCAACACCGGCGTCCCATGTAGTAGTCTCCTCCCACTTCAGTTTGGGGTCGTAACCCGAGGGGTACATGGTAGAGATGAAACCATTGCCGCTGAGTGAAGGATAGTTAGAGCCCTGTACAGACGATACGTATGTGGCGAGGTAAGGATAGTAGTTGTCGCCGATATCCTGCTGACCAGTGACACCCCAACTGAGGCGGAGTTTCAGTTCGTCCATCACCTTCTTGACGCTCTTCATCCAAGGTTCGTCAGTGACTTTCCATGCGAATGCCGCTGCGGGGAATACGCCCCAACGGTTTTCCTTGCTGAAACGTGAAGAAGCATCACCACGTACGGTGAATGTCAAGAGGTAGCGGTCCATCAGAGTATAGTTGATTCGTCCGAAGAATGACAGCAACTGAAGATGCTTAGCCCATGCCGTCTTGGCGGGGTCGGTGTAGGTAGTACCCTCACGCTGTGTACCCCAGTTGAGAGTATAGGTGCCGTCAGCGTTGAGAACAGGAGTGCTGAAACCGTCGGTGGTGAAAACAGTACCGTTGTTGTGGCCGTCGCTATAGAAGCGCTGCCAAGAATAACCAGCTGTAACATCGAAGAACGACTTGATGCAGTCTACCTGCTTCTGGTAGTTCATATAGAAATCGAGCAAGGTATTGCTCTTGAACTGCTCGATGTACTGGTGAGTACCGGCACCGTCGTTGCGCCATCCGTCCCATGCTGTAGGTGAGTTGGCTGCAGTGTAGAGGTTCTCCTTAGACTTGCTCACATCGTAACCGAGGTTGAGGTTGAAGTGCAGGTCGGGCAACCATTTCAGTGCATAGTCAATCTGCAGGTTACCGTTGCTGCGCAGTACTGTGGCCTTGTCGTCCTTGTCGGTAGCAGTGGCAATTGGGTTGTTTGTACCGTTGGTGTTGAAAGCCGCACCATTCATGTGAGAGTAGTAACCGTTCCAGAGCTTGTAGCCATCAATGCCACCCTTCATCTGAGCATTATTATAAATAGGTGCAGATGGGTCCATAGCGATGGCAGCTGCCACTGCACCGCTGTTGGTGAACTGGTTCTTTATCCAGTAGCCCTTGACGTTGGCCTTAATCTTGAGTCGGTGATTGAGGAACTCAGGAGTAAGATTGAAGCCCACGGTGGCACGATCCATGCGAGAGTCCATCAGAATACCATTGTTATTGGTGTAGCTGGCTGACACGCGATAAGGCAGACAGCCGGTAGTTCCACCCACGCTCAGGTTGTAGTCGTGAGAGACGGTGGTACGCAGCACTTCGTCCTGCCAGTTGGTGTTGAGCACGCCATACTTCTGGGCGTTGGCCTGAATATACTTAATGGGGTCGCTGTCAGCGCCAAAATGCTGTGTCAGAACTTCTGTCAATGCATCTGTAGACAAAGACTTGTAGGTCTTGCGGGCAGTGTTGACATACATATTGGCGGAGAAGTTTACCTGAGGCTTGCCCTTCATACCGCGCTTGGTGGTGATGATGATGACACCATTGGAAGCGCGCGAACCGTAAATGGCTGTAGCGGAAGCATCCTTGAGGATGGTCATGTTTTCAATGTTGTCAGGGGCAATCATCGAGAGCGGGTTGCCCATACCCTGTATACCAGAGTTGTCCAATGGCACACCGTCGATGACGATAAGCGGGTCGTTGTTGGCGTTGAGTGAAGAACCACCACGCACACGGATTGTACCGCCGCCTTCAGGTCCACCGGCAGAGGTTACGGTTACACCAGGAGCCTGACCTACCAGAAGGTCCTGAGCCGATGTAGCAAGTCCGGCCTGCACCTCACTTGGCTTTACCGTGTTGATAGAACCTGTAAGGTCGTTTTTCTTTACAGTACCATAACCGATGACCACCACCTCATTGAGGAGCTTGTCATCACTGGAGAGAGTTACGGTCATGTTGCCCGTTGCCTTGATGGTCTGTGGCAACATGCCCAAGAAGGTGAATGTAAGTTCTGTACCAGGGGCTGCATCGATGGTGAAGTTGCCATCAACATCGGTAATGCCTACGGCTTTACCTTTGACAGTGATGGTTGCACCCATGAGAGGTTCGCCCGAAGCATCTTTCACATGTCCCTTGATGGCATTGTTCTGCGCAAAGGAACTTGTTGCAAGGAGAAGACTGCCGGCAAGTACCAACGTCTTCAGAGGCAATTTGATTTTCAACTGCTTCATGTTTTGCTGTTTTTAGTTATAGATATATTATGTAAATGAAGTTCAGTAGTTATTGGGCTCATTTCAATCTGCTTGCAAAGTTAGGGTTAATCTAATCACCTTGTATCTTTTTTTTGCGAAAACTGCTACAATCTCAATGCAAACGATTGCACTACAATTTAATATTTTGTGCAAAGAAAAGCATTACACATTCGGGAATAATGACTAATTTTGCGACATAACTGAAAACCATGGCAGATAAGTCACCTATGACAATGCGAGACATAGCCCGCGACTTGGGCATCTCGGTAGCGACAGTCAGTCGTGCGCTCAACGACAGTCCCCGCATCAGCGCGTCACAAAAAGAACGCATCAAGGCATACGCGAAAGAACATAACTTTTGCCCGAATGTCATTGGTGAGGCGTTGCGCCACACCCATAGCCAGCCAATGAAGGTTATCGGCGTAATCATTCCTGAGTTTGTGCATTACTACTTTTCGTCTATCCTCTCGGGAATAGAAGAGGAAGCGCGTGCGCGCGGTTATCGTGTGATGGTGGCACAGAGCAACGAGCGTTACGACAAGGAGGTGGCAATCTGCGACGACTTCTATAAGAATAAGGTGTGTGGCGTCATCGTGTCGCAAGCCAAGGATACCAGACAGTATGACCACTTCCGCCAGCTTATGGACAATGGGGTGCCACTTGTGTTTTATGACCGTATCTGCACCGGCGTCAACGGTTCGCGAGTGGTGGTGGATGATTATAACGGAGCCTTTACGGCGGTGACCCACCTGATAGATACCGGCTGCAAGCGTATCGCCTTCTATGGCTCGCCGATGAACCTGGAACTGTCGAAGAACCGCTATAACGGCTATCGTGACGCCTTGGCCAAAAACGGATTGAAGATAGACGAAAAACTTGTGCGTATATGTGACAACCGCGCGCAGGCTGAGGCAATTACACCCGAAATACTCTCTCTGCCTGACGACGAGCGCCCCGACGCCTTCTTCGCCATCAACGACGACACCGCCATAGGCATACTCTACACCGCCAAACGCATGGGGTTCGGCATCCCCAACGACATAAGCATCTGCGGATTTACCAACGGCGAACGTGCCATAGCCTGCGACCCGATGCTCACCACGGTGGAACAACGTGGCGTGGTTGTGGGTGAGGAGGCTGCCAATATACTCATCAGCCAGGTGGAAGGTTCGCTGCCGCGTAATGAGGTGGCCATGCGTGTGGTGAGGACGCGACTGGTCGTGAGAGGCACCACCCGCTGAACGGATAAAAAACAGAATAACAGAAAACCAAATAACAATGACCCAAAAGCCTAATCTTTCATTCTGGAAACTCTGGAATTTGAGTTTCGGATTCTTTGGCGTACAGATAGCTTACGCCCTGCAAAGCGCCAACATATCGCGCATCTTTGCCACACTGGGGGCTGACCCCCACAACCTCAGCTATTTCTGGATATTGCCTCCTCTGATGGGCATCCTCGTACAACCCATAGTAGGCACGCTCAGCGACAGGACATGGTGTCGCTTCGGGCGTCGCATCCCGTACCTCTTCGTAGGAGCCACAGTGGCTGTACTGGTAATGTGCCTGCTGCCCAATTCCGGTTCGTTCGGTATGGCTGTCGGCACGGCCATGGTCTTCGGACTTATCTCGCTGATGTTTCTCGACACGAGCATCAATATGGCCATGCAGCCATTCAAGATGCTTGTGGGCGACATGGTGAATGAGGAACAGAAGTCGCTCGCCTACTCCATCCAGTCATTTCTCTGTAATGCCGGTTCGCTTGTAGGCTACGTATTTCCGTTCTTCTTTACGGCTCTCGGCATTTCCAACGAAGCCGCAAAGGGCGTAATACCCGACTCGGTCATCTATTCGTTCTATGTCGGAGCAGCCATACTCATCCTCTGCGTCATCTTCACCACGTTGAAGGTAAAGGAGTGGACCCCCGCGGAATACGCCGAATACAACGAGGCCCAACCTCAGACAGAAGAGAAGTGCGCAGGCTGGATAACGCTTCTCAAGAATGCGCCGACGATGTTCTGGAAGGTCGGACTCGTACAGTTCTTCTGCTGGGCTGCCTTTATGTATATGTGGACCTACACCAACGGTACCATTGCCGAAACCGTATGGCACACCACCGACGTGGTTTCCAAGGGCTACCAAGAGGCGGGCAACTGGGTTGGCGTGCTGTTCTTCTGGCAAGCCATCGGGTCGGTGCTGTGGGCTATGGCGCTTCCGAAGTTCAAGAACGAGAAGCTGGCTTACGCCCTGAGCCTGGTTATCGGCGGAATAGGCTTTGCCCTTGTGCCGTTTATCGGCGACAAGAACATGCTCGTACTGCCCTTCCTGCTCATAGGCTGTGCTTGGGCAGCCATGCTCGCCATGCCGTTTGCCTTTGTCACCAACGCCCTTGAGGGCTACAGCCATAAGGGCGCTTATCTCGGACTCTTCAACGGCACCATCTGTATTCCCCAGATTGTGGCAGCCCTGTGTGGCGGCCACCTCCTTCATCTCGTCGGCTCCCACCAGAGCCACATGATGATTGTGGCTGGCGTATTGCTTGTCTGCGGTGCCTTCTCTGTGGCAGCCATCAGGAGCAACAGGAATAAATAGTTCTCATGGTAATAATCCTATAACCCATATACATAATGACTATACACTTTCATATAGAATACCGTACTGCATTCGGCGAGGAACTCTCGCTCTGCTTCATGGACAATGACGAGGTGAAGACACTTCGTATGACCACCATAGACGGAGTGGACTGGTGGTGCGACCTTTCGCTGCGTACATCCACCCCTAACCTTATATATTATTATAAGGTGACGACAGATGGCACTTTCGAGCGAAGCGAATGGCTGACGGTGAAGCATGTGCTCGACTTCACGTGTACCGCTGCAACCGAATACCACGTGTACGACCGTTGGAATGATATGCCTGAAGACTCGTATCTCTACAGTTCTGCATTTACCGACTGCATCAACCATCAGGTTCCGCAGCCTCTCAAGTCCACATCCTTTGCCCGCACGCTGCGTCTCATCGTACGGGCACCGCAACTCCGCGACGGAGAGCGTCTGGCAGTGATAGGTGCGCAGAAGGCTTTAGGCGAATGGTGTCCGGACAAGGCCGTGCCCATGACGCTTCACAACTACTGCGAATGGGCTGTCGACATCGACGCCGAGCAGTTTCGTGGCGAGCCGATAGAGCTGAAGTTTGTGGTAACAAACGCTTCCGGACACGTGATGATGTGGGAGTGTAGCAGCAACCGCACCATCGCCCTGCCCGACATGAATAAGGGCGCGATGGTGGTGTACAACTTGGATCAGGCTTTCTTTGAGATATGGAACCGCAAACTGGCAGGTACGCTTGTCCCGGTCTTCTCGCTCCGCACCAAGAAGAGTGCGGGCGTGGGCGACTTCGGCGACCTCAAGATGATGATAGACCTGATGGCGAAGACAGGACAGCGCGTGCTGCAGTTGCTCCCCATCAACGACACCACCATCACCCACACCTGGACCGACTCTTATCCCTACAGTTGCATCAGCATCTTCGCCATACATCCCCAGTATGCCGACCTTCGCGCTTTGCCCGAGTTGAAGGACAAGGATGCGCGCAGTGAGGCTGAAGCAGAGCGCCGCAGACTCAACGCCCTGCCACAGATAGACTATGAGAAGGCAAACGCCTTCAAGTTGGACTACTTAGGCAAAGTCTATCAGCAGGAAGGCAAGAAGATGATGAAGAGCGCGCAGTTTAAGGCGTTCTTCCAGGAAACCCAGAGCTGGCTCGTGCCCTATGCCCAGTATTCATGGCTGAGAAACGAGAACGGTACAGCCGATTTCTCTCAGTGGAAAGACCATAATGTATGGAACGAGGCCGACCGTGCTCTGCTGTCAGACCCTCGCACTAAGGAATACCAGACTGTGGCTTTCTTCTATTTCGTTCAGTACGTGCTGTCGGCGCAGATGAAGGACGCCCACGAGTATGCCAGGCAGAAGGGCGTCATCCTCAAGGGCGACATCCCCATCGGCGTAAACAGATACAGCTGCGACGTATGGATGGAGCCCAAATACTTCAATCTTAACGGACAGGCAGGAGCACCGCCAGACGATTTCTCGGTCAACGGTCAGAACTGGGGCTTCCCCACCTACAACTGGGACGAGATGCTCAAGGACGGCTGCCAATGGTGGGTGCGCCGCTTCCAGAATATGTCGCAGTTCTTTGATGCCTACCGCATTGACCATGTCTTAGGCTTCTTCCGCATTTGGGAGATACCCCTCGACTGTGTATATGGACTGACGGGGCAGTTTGCTCCGTCGCAGGCTATGAGCCGTGAGGAAATCATGCAGTACGGGCTCAATTTCCAGGAGGAGCGCTTCACTCAGCCCTTCATTACCGACTGGGTGCTCGACCGTGTCTTCCACGGACGCGCCGACGAGGTGCGCAGCAAGTATCTGGAGCGCATCGACGGCGAGCGTTACCGCATGAAGCCCGAGTTTGATACGCAGCGTAAGATAGAGGCTCACTTTGCCAGCGCAACCCAGCAGGAAGACCTCTGGCTGCGCGACGGACTCTATTCGCTTGTGAGCGACGTGCTCTTTGTGCGCGACCGCAACCGTGCCGATATGTTCCATCCGCGTATCTCAGCCCAGTTCGACTTTATCTATGAGTCGCTCTACGATAATGACAAGCAGGCGTTCAACCGCCTTTACAACGACTATTATTATCGCCGCAACAACCAGTTCTGGTATCGCGAGGCAATGAAGAAGTTGCCCAAGCTGGTACAGGCCACTCGCATGCTCGTATGCGCCGAAGACCTCGGCATGGTGCCCGACTGTGTATCATGGGTGATGAAGCAGCTCAGAATACTCAGCCTCGAGCTCCAGAGCATGCCCAAGTCGCCCACTACGCGCTTCGGACATCTCAGCCAGAACCCTTACTGTTCGGTATGTACCATATCCAGCCACGATATGCCCACGCTCCGCCAGTGGTGGGACGAGGACTACGAACGTACGCAGGATTACTACAACTCTATGCTCTACCGCGAAGGCCCAGCGCCCCATCCGCTGCCAGGATGGCTCGCCGAGGATATCATTGCCCGTCATCTCGACTCGCCTTCGATGCTTTGCGTATTGAGTCTTCAGGACTGGCTTGCCATGAGCGAGCGCCTGCGTCTGCCCGATGCCGATGCCGAGCGCATCAATGTCCCTGCCAATCCTAAGCACTACTGGCGTTACCGCATGCACCTCAACATAGAGGATCTCATGGCCGACGCCAAGTTCACCGACGAGCTGAGCACGCTCATCAGACAGTCTGGCAGATAACATGAAGCAAACAATAACAACTATCAGCATGATAAAGAAATATATCATATTGTTGGCGCTGCTCCCGATGATGGCTGCAGCCCAGACCGTAAAGTCGCCCAACGGCAATGTGTCGCTCACCTTTTCGCTCTCAGACAAGGGCCAGCCCACATACGAAATGAAATACAAGGACAAGCAGGTGGTAAACCCTTCCCACCTCGGACTGGAGCTTGCCCGGGACAAGCACGCCTCTAAAGGCATGGAAGAGACCGACCTGATGGACGGTTTCACGGTTAAGTCCACGCAGACCTCTTCCTTCGACGAGACATGGCGACCCGTGTGGGGCGAGACCGCAACCATCCGCAACCACTACAACGAGATGGCTGTCAACCTGCACCAGCCCTCCTCCGACCGCGACATCACCATCCGTTTCCGCGTTTACGACTATGGCATGGGACTGCGCTACGAGTTTCCGCAGCAGCAGACGCTCAACTATTTCGTGATAAAGGAGGAGCACACCCAGTTTGCGATGACCGCCGACCATACCGCCTACTGGATTCCCGGCGACTACGATACGCAGGAGTATGAGTACAACATCACTCCGCTTACCGGCATCCGCGCGGTTATTGCCAAACACCGCGAGGCATACAAGAGCAACTCGTCCACTACGGTCTTCTCCAACACCGGGGTGCAGACATCGCTGCAGCTCAAGACCAAGGACGGACTCTATATCAATATCCACGAGGCAGCCTGCTTGAACTACCCCACGATGCACCTCAACCTTGACGACAAAAACCTTGTCTTCGAGTCATGGCTTACCCCCGACGCCGTGGGCCGCAAGGGCTTTATCCAGACACCCTTCAACACCCCGTGGCGCACAGTGATGGTTAGCGACGACGCCCGCGACATGCTGTCCTGCAAGCTCACCCTCAACCTCAACGAGCCTTGCAAGATAGAAGATACCTCTTGGATTCATCCCACCAAGTACTGCGGTGTGTGGTGGAATATGATTGTCGGCACCAAGTCATGGAGCTACACCAACGACCTGCCTTCGGTTCGTCTCGGCGTCACCGACTATGCCAAGTGCAAGCCCAACGGCACACATGGCGCAACCAACGAGGAGGTGAAGCGCTATATCGACTTCGCTGCCAAGAATGGCTTGCAGGAAGTGCTGGTCGAGGGTTGGAACGAAGGATGGGAAGACTGGTTCGGCCATCAGAAGCTCGACGTCTTCGACTTCGTCACTCCTTATCCTGACTTTGACATCAAGATGCTCAACGATTATGCCCACGCCAAGGGAGTGAAACTGATGATGCACCACGAGACGTCGTCATCCGCTCTCAACTACGAGCGCCACATGGAGGATGCCTTCAGCCTGATGAACAAGTATGGCTACGACGCTGTCAAGACGGGATATGTCGGCGACATCATCCCTCGCGGCGAATATCACTACAGCCAGCTTATGAACAATCACTATCAGCATGTCATCGAGACTGCCGCCAAGCACCACATCATGGTCAATGCCCACGAGGCTACTCGCCCTACCGGCATCTGCCGCACCTGGCCCAACCTCATAGGCAACGAGAGCGCCCGCGGCACCGAGTATGAGGCTTTCGGCGGAAACGTAGCTTACCATACCGTGATGCTGCCGTTCACCCGTCTGCAGGGTGGCCCGATGGACTATACCCCCGGCATCTTCGAGACCCGACTCTCTGACTGGAGCCAGAACCCGAGCTTCGTCCACACCACCCTCTGCGGACAGCTGTCGCTCTATCTGGTCATGTACAGCCCGTTGCAGATGGCTGCCGACCTGCCCGAACACTACGAGAAGTACGACGACGCCTTCCAGTTCATCCGCGATGTGGCTTGCGACTGGGACGACTCTAAGTATCTTGAGGCCGAGCCTGCCCAATACATCACCGTGGCTCGCAAGGCTAAGGGTACCGACAACTGGTTTGTAGGTGGCAAGACGGGCGAAGAGGCCCGCACGGCTGTAGTGCGCCTCGATTTCCTCGACAAGGGTCGCAAGTACGACTGTGCCATCTATCAGGATGCCAAGGGTGCCGACTACGAGCACAACCCTAAGGCTTACCAGATTATCCACAAGACTGTCAAGAAGGGTGATGTGCTGAAGATTAATGAGGCACGTGGCGGTGGCTTCGCCGTATCACTTATCGCAAAGTAACCGCAACTCCACAGCATCTGGCATGAAGAAGAAATATATGTTACCGGCATTTCTTGCCGCAATGATTACGGTCGGAGCCAACGCGCAGGGACGCTTTGACGAGATGACTTACGACAAGACCAAGACCGTGTTCCGCCTCAATGCGCCCTCTCTCCCCAAAGTGCGTATCTATAAGAACGGACAGGGCGGTCGACCCGTCAAGACCGTGAAGATGCGTGCCATCGGCGACAACCGCTGGGAGGCTACGGTAAAGGGAGACCTCGGCGGCATGTTCTATACTTTCGACATCGGCAGAGGCGAGTGCCCAGGCACGTTTGCCAAGGCTGTTGGAGTCAACGGCAGCCGTGGTGCCATCATCAATATGGCTGACACCGACCCCGTGGGCTGGGCCGACGACCAGCGTCCGCCTCTCGCGTCGCCTGCCGACCTCGTGATTTACGAGCTCCACATGCGCGACTTCTCCATCAGCCCCACCTCGGGCCTGCAGCACCGGGGCAAGTATCTGGCTCTGACCGAGCCTCGCGCCATCGACTATCTGAAGCGCCTTGGCGTCAACGCCATCCATTTCCAGCCCTTGTTCGACTTCGCATCGATAGATGAGACGCAGCTCTATCGCCCCCAGTTCAACTGGGGCTACGACCCGAAGAATTACAATGTGCCTGAGGGCAGTTATTCCACCGACCCATATCAGCCAGGGGTGCGCATACGCGAGTTCAAGGCGATGGTGCAGGCGCTCCACAAGGCTGGCATCCGTGTCATCTTCGATGCCGTCTACAATCATACGTTCGACATCGCCGGGAGCAACTTCCAGCTCACCTACCCCGACTATTACTATCGCAAGACTGCCGACGGACGCTACTCCGATGGCTCGGGCTGCGGCAACGAGACTGCCTCGGAGCGGCCGTTGATGCGCGAGTTTATGATAGAGAGCGTCAAGTACTGGGTCAATGAGTTCCACATCGACGGATTTCGCTTCGACCTCATGGGCATTCACGACATCGAGACGATGAACCAGATACGTGCCGCCGTAGACCAGATTAACCCCACATTATATATATATGGTGAGGGCTGGAGTGCCGGCGCGTGTGCCTATCCGCAGGACAGTCTTGCCATGAAGGCCAACACTCACCGTCTGAATGGCATCGGAGCGTTCAGCGACGACATGCGCGATGCGCTGCGTGGCCCGTTCAGCGACGACACCAAGGGTGCGTTCCTCGCCGGTATCAAGGGCGAGGAGGAGAGCCTCAAGTTCGGCATCGTGGGCGGCATCGCTCATAAGCAGGTCGACATGGCGCGCGTCAACTACGACAAGCAGCCGTGGGCAAACGAGCCTACACAGCAGATTAGCTATGTGAGCTGTCACGACGATATGTGCCTCGTAGACCGGCTCAAGGCGAGCATTCCCGGACTCTCCGACGCGACGAGGCCCGAAGCCGACCGCATGGCAGAGATCATCCGCCTCGACTTGCTGGCCCAGACGGCGGTCTTCACCTCGCAGGGTGTGCCTTTCATGTTGGCTGGCGAAGAGATGTTGCGCGACAAGAAGGGTGTGCACAACAGCTTTGCCTCGCCCGACAGTATCAATGAGTTCAACTGGGACAACCTCAAGCAGCACCCACAGGTCTTTGAGTATTACCGCGCCCTGATAGGCCTCCGCAAGCATCATCCTGCCTTCCGCCTCGCCAGTGCCGACGCCGTAAAGAGTCATCTGGAGTTTATCGCCACTGGCGACTGCCTCGTGGCGTTCCGCCTGAAGGACCTCGAGGGCATCGATACGTGGAGAGAGATTGTCGTCATCCTTAACGCCAACCGGGCTGCTGTGCCCGTGACCATCCCCGAGGGCGAATACACGGTGGCCTGCTGCAACGGCGTCATCTCCGAAGCCGGCATAGGCATGCCCGTCAATGGCAGCGAGGTGGTTGTGCCCCGCCAGTCGGCAATGATACTCTACAAGAAGTAAAACCATAATAAAAACAAGATGATGAAGAAAAAACTGCTATCATTAGTAATGCTTATGAGTGCTATGAGCTTGCATGCGGGAGTAAAGGTAGACCGCATCGAACCCACCAACTGGTATGTCGGCATGAAGGATGCCTCGCTCCAGCTGATGGTATATGGCAAGGACGTGCGCAATGCCGCCGTAGAGGTCAACTATCCCGGAGTGCGCATCGACTCCATCGCGCGTCTCGACTCGCCCAACTATCTCTTCGTCTACCTCAACCTTGAGGGCGCGAAGGCAGGCGAAATGACGCTCACCTTCAAGCAGGGCAAGCAGACGCAGAAGGTGAAGTACCAGCTGAAGGAGCGCGCTATGGCGGGCGACAAGCGCATGGGCTTCACCAATGAGGATGTGCTCTACATGCTCATGCCCGACCGCTTTGCCAATGGCAATCCCCACAACGACGCCTTCAAGAATATGCGCGACAAGACCTGCGACCGCACGGCTCCGAGCCTGCGCCACGGTGGCGACCTTGAGGGTATACGCCAGCACCTCGACTATTTCACCCAACTTGGCGTCACGGCGCTGTGGTTCACACCCGTACTCGAGAACGACAGCCCCAGCAATGGCACCAGCTCCTCCTACCACGGCTACGCCACGACCGACTATTATCGCGTCGACCCGCGCTTCGGAACCAATGAGGAGTATAAGCGTCTCATCGACGAGGCCCACAGCAAGGGTCTGAAGGTGGTGATGGACATGATTTTCAATCATTGCGGCTTTGAGCATCCCTGGGTGGCAGATATGCCGTCCAAAGACTGGTTCAACACGCCCGAATGGCTGCTTCCCGAATACCAGACCGCAGCCCACCAAAAGAAGATGGACACCGTAGACGGAAAGGCTAAAGTCAACGACAAGTATCTGCAGACCAGCTATAAGCTCACACCCGTGCTCGATCCCTACGCCAGCAAGGTAGACCTGAAAGAGACGGTCGACGGTTGGTTCGTGCCCACCATGCCCGACCTCAACCAGCGCAATCCGCACGTCATGAAGTATCTTATCCAGAACAGTGAGTGGTGGATTGAGACTGTTGGCATTGACGGCATCCGCATGGACACTTATCCCTATGCCGACCGCGATGGCATGGCTCTCTGGATGCAGACGCTCGACCGCGAATACCCCAACTTCAACACCGTGGGTGAGACGTGGGTCACCGAGCCTGCCTATACGGCTGCCTGGCAGAAGGACAGCAAGCTCTCCGAGAAGAACAGCTATCTGAAGACCGTCATGGACTTCGCCTTCTACGACCGCATCAATCTGGCTAAGCACGAGGAGACCGACGACTGGTGGAATGGCATGAACCGCATATACAATGTGTTGTGCTATGACTATCTTTATGCCAATCCCAAGAGCGTGATGGCGTTTATTGAGAACCACGACACCGACCGCTTCTTGGGTACGGGCAAAGATACGTTGGCTCTCAAGCAGGCACTGGCTCTGCTGCTGACCATAAACCGTATTCCGCAGCTCTACTACGGCACCGAAGTACTCATGAATGGCACCAAGTCTGTCACCGACGGCAATGTGCGCAAGGACTTCCCCGGTGGATGGGCTGGCGACGCTACCAACGCCTTCACAGCTGAAGGACGCACCAAGGCGCAGAACGATATGTTCAGCTGGACAAGCCGACTGCTCCACTGGCGACAAGGTAACGAGGTGATTACGAAGGGTTCCCAGACCCAGTTCTGCCCCTACCGTGGCATTTATGTGGTGGCGCGTCAGTATAAAGGCAAGACCGTCATGACCGTCATCAATGGCAGAAACGAGGCAGCCGAGCTCGACATCAAGCGTTATGCTGAGATTATCGGCAACGCCGTGAAAGCCACAGATGTGACGACGGGCAGATCCGTAATCATCAACCACAACGTAAAACTCCGTCCCCGCCAGACCATGGTGCTGGACTTCTAAAACAAACAGAAGCCCTTCCCCAACCCTCCCCAAGGGGAGGGCGTCAAACAAAAGCCCCATCCCAACCTTCCCCAAGGGGAAGGAGTTTCTTCTTGCTGTATTTAAGGCAGTTAGAGAACACTCCTTCCTCTTGGTGGAGATGGTTAGGATGGGGCTTATTGTAGCTCTTCCGCTCATGTTGAGGGTTCGGAGAGAGGCCTCCACAAGCAGCGGCAACTCTGTAGGAGTTGCGATTACACAGCCCAGGGATGCCGGCGAAGCACGCTACCCTATATGTAGACAAAGAGCGTGTGGATATGGGAAAGCCCACAAGCAGCGGCAACTCTGTAGGAGTTGCGGTTAGCCGAAGGCGTTACCCGCAGCAGGACAATAGATTGAAATGGGCTGGTAGAAATCATAAGACTGAGTATAACGCCTACGGCTAATCGCAACTCTTACAGAGTAGCAAAAATAGTGGGGGCAGCTACCCAGGGTAGAGGCGCTGCACGCCTCAACCCTGGGCTATGGAATCGCAACTCCTACAGAGTTGCCAAGGCAGAGAGCCCCTCCCCAACCTCCCTAAAGCCCCTCCCCAA
>NZ_NPJL01000047.1:0-703 GCF_002251325.1 Prevotella sp. P4-67 | reverse complement strand
GATTAAAGTCTACACTGCATATTGCCATGCCGTGTAGACTTGGCTAGTTTAGCCTGCATTATTCATATTCCTTATGTCTGTAGTATTTCATTAGTTCTCCTGTTTCTGAAAAGACCATCATATATACATAGTAATATGGCCTGTGCCCAATTGTAATTGAGGAAAAGTCTTCTAATTTCTTATAATTTATATTATCTCTTATATAGAGTGTTGCTGTCAATATGTTGTTATATATGATGGAAAAGAAAACGATAGGCCTGGCATATATCCAAGTCTGTTGTTGCATGGTGTGAAGCACAGGCGAAAATTCACTTGTATTAATCCTCGTCATTGCATCATATAAGGTCTTTTTTTCTTCCTTGGTTAGCGACTTGTCTTCTATAAAGAAAATACTGGCCATTTCATCAAGTTTGTCCGATATG
Organism: Prevotella sp. P4-67; assembly: GCF_002251325.1. Lineage (NCBI taxonomy): Bacteria > Pseudomonadati > Bacteroidota > Bacteroidia > Bacteroidales > Prevotellaceae > Prevotella > Prevotella sp. P4-67. The sequence continues at coordinate 281 of NZ_NPJL01000047.1, read as the reverse complement.
AATACTGAGTTCGGATATAGATTCAAATCCTTGATTATACAATCATATGCCTTCTTGTAGCATACGCTATCGGTAGTGCAGCACTTTGCATTAGTGGCGATGGCTATTAGCACTATTATGCCAAGCAGATACTTCATTTTATATACCCCTCCTCATATTTATAAAACTTTTTCACTTTTCCTCTTTTTGATACAAAAAAAAGATAGGCATAATAAGGTCTTTTGTACCTTTTTGAAGGTAATACGAATTTCTCATACTCTACATTTCCCCTTATGTCATTT
>NZ_NPJL01000046.1:0-34605 GCF_002251325.1 Prevotella sp. P4-67 | reverse complement strand
AAAGACAAGCACATCCTATATTTGGCTAGATCACTAAAAACACGACAATCATTCTTATCTATATGGGAAAAATTAAAGGATTTCTCTTTGCCGTACGACACAGAGAAATCCTAATGACCGATTTGGGTTTACCAGATGTGCGTGCAATATCATACGTTTTTGGTCGTCTGATAGGCGCTTAATGCAAGATTGCTTGCGTTGAAGTGCTGGTTCTTGGAACTTTAATACTTCATTTTTGTTCTCTTTGCCCATTTTATTTGAACTTTTTTATTCAACTTAGTTCAGGGCAATACACCCTTCTTGCTGTGGTTAACGCTTCGCTAATCGCAACTCCTACAGAGTTGCTACACCTTATTATATATATACCCAGGGTAGAGGCGCTGCGCACCTCAACCCTGGGCTGGGGAAACGCAACTCCTACAGAGTTGCCGCTGCTTGCGGGCTGCTTGCGCTGCGCCGTCGCAATTAGACGCAAAAAGCCCGCCATCTTCGCTTGGGTTGCGATGATGGCGGGCTTGAAGGATATTGGGGTCGGTTTACTTCACGGGAACGAGCCAGAAGGTTACGCTGTAGTCGCCATACTTGAGGCGATACTCGGGCTGGGCTTCAGCCGCGCGTGACCATGAGTCTACACCACCCACTCCGGCTTGCTTCTTGTCGATGCACAGCTCGGTATACTTGGACTTGGGCAACTGGGCAGCGTGGCGCTGCTTCTTCTTGTCGCCCTCGTCGAGGTCGGAGATGTTGAAGTGGAGTGCAGAGGCAGAGAAGGGAGCGTCGGCCACAATCTTCAGACCCTTGCCCTCGGTGGTAGTCTGGTTCCACCAGCGTATGCCGGTCTTTGTACCGGTCTCCTGCGGACGTATGTAGGGATAGAACTGCTCGTCGGCGGTCTGAGTATAGATGCCAAGACGCTGAGAAGAGCAGCGGTCGATATAGTTCTCGTTGGGGCCGAGGCCATAGAAGTGGCTCTGGTCCATCTGGTAAGGCATGTCGAGCTTCATACCGAAGCGCATGAGGTTGCCCACCTCTGCACCGGGAGTGGCCTTGAAGTCCTGGGTAACGCGTATCTGTCCGTCGGCACCAATGAGGTAAGACAGAGTAAGTGTTCCCTTGACCTCGGGCATATCATAAACGACCTTAACCGAAGCTGAATTCTTGCCCTTCTCGACCTCGGTAGACTTGAGGTTGATGACGGGGTTGCGCCAAACCACGTAGCGACGCTGCAGGTTGGCACCCATATCGTTGTCAGTCACTGCACGCCAGAAGTTGGGCTTCAGCATACCGCCCTCGCCGAGCATAGACACGCCATCGACCTCGTAGCAGTTGATGTAGCTGGTGGCGGGGTCGAACTCTACCACGAAGTTGCTGCCCTGAACGCGCAGAGGAGCACCCTTCTTGTTGGCTACCTTGACCTTGCCCTTGGCTGTGCCGATGAGTCCGTCGGCGTTGAGCTCGGGCTTGGCGTCCTTCTCGGCGATGGCTATCTGGGCGTAAGCCATGGTCTGTCCCTTGGCGATGAGAGGTTCGGCAGTCTTGGTCTTGAAGTCGATGTTGAGCATCACCTCGGCATTGGCGTCGATACCGTCGAGCTTGTAGGGCAGAGTGTAAACCACCTTCTGCTGGGGAGCCACATCGAGGTTGGCTATCTCGCCCTGCTGTACGGCCTTGCCATCGGCGAGGAGAGTCCAGCACAGCTTGTAGTTATCGATGTTGCGGAAGAAGTTCTCATTGTAAACCTCTATCTTGCCAGCCTTGGCGTCGATGGCCTTTGCCCATACGTTCTGATACTGGTAACCGACCTCGTAGGCATGAGGATTGAGTTTGCGGTCGGGGCTGATGAAGCCATTGTTGTTGAAGTTCTTGTCATCATTGCTGTCCCAGTCGTTGTAGTCGCCGGCATAGGCAAAGATTTCCACACCGTTGGCATCTTTCTTGCGGAGAGCCTGGTCTACGAAGTCCCAGATGAAACCACCCTGGTACTTGGGGTACTTGCGGATGATGTCCCAGTACTCCTTGAAGTTGCCCTGGCTGTTGCCCATAGCGTGGGCATACTCACACTGGAAGAAAGGCTTCTTGGCCTTCTCATCGGTGCGCTTGCAGTACTCCTCACTCTCCTTCAGGCCGAGGTACATGGGGCAGTAGAAGTCGGAGTCGAAGTTCCAGCGGCCGCGCTCCCAATGTATGGGACGGCTGGGGTCGAACTCCTTGACCCATTTATAGGCATTCTCGAAGTTCACACTCTCTGCCGTCTCGTTGCCGAGTGACCAGATGATGACGCTGGGATGGTTGAAATACATGTGTACGTTATGCTCATTGCGCTCCATTATCTGTTTGGCGTACTCGGGCTTACGAGAGAAAGCGGTCTCTTCGTAGCCAAGACCGTGGCTCTCCTGATTGGCCTCGGCGAGGACATAGATACCGTACTCGTCGCAGAGGTCGTAGAAGCGGGGGTCAGAAGGATAGTGACAGGTGCGGACAGCATTGATGTTGAGCTGCTTCATAATCTTGATGTCCTGCAACATGCGCTCCACGCTTACCACGTAGCCGCCGTCGGGGTCAATCTCGTGACGGTTGGCGCCCTTGAGGAGAATGGGCTGGCCATTGACCAGCATCTGCGAGTTCTTGATTTCTATCTTGCGGAAGCCCACCTTCTGGGTGAGGACCTCTGTCACCTTGTCGCCGTTCTTGACTGTGGCCACGAGGGTGAAAAGGTAAGGAGTCTCGGCAGTCCACTTCTTGACATTGCGCAGCGAGAAGCGGATGGTGCCGTAGGCGTGGCGCTTGAAGTCGGCAGTGCTCTTGGCCACGGTGATGCCGTTGGCGTTGAGCAGCTCGAAGTCGATGACAGGGCGTCCGGTCACGTCGACCTTCACCTCGAGGGTACCGTCCTTGTAGTCATTGATGAGGTCGGGGGTAATTCTGAGGTCGTCGATATGCACTCCGGCGTCGCGGGCGTAAAGGTAGCTCTCGCGGGCCACACCGCTGAGGCGCCAGAAGTCCTGGTCTTCGGAGTAAGAACCGTCACACCAGCGGAATGTCTGGAATGAAATGAGGTTGTCACCCTTATGGATGTAAGGGGTAATGTCGAACTCGGCAGCCACCTTGGAGTCCTCGCTGTAGCCCACGAAGCGTCCGTTGACATAGAGGTACATGTTGGAAGTGACAGAGCCGAAGTGGGCTATCACCTGCTTGCCGTCCCAGTTGGCAGGGATGGTGATGATGCGGCGGTATGAACCCACGTGGTTGCGCTCGTTGGGGGTATAGGGCGGGTTGTTCTTGAAATGGCCGCGCCAGACATATCCCACGTTGATATAGGCAGGGTCGCCATATCCCTGGAGCTCCCACATGCCGGGAACGTTGATTTCGCCCCATGTGCTGTCGTCGAGGTCGGTCTTGTAGAAGTCGGTAGGACGCTGGTCGGCGTTCTCTACAAACTTGAACTTCCACTTGCCGTCGAGCGAGAGAAAATTGGACGACTCGGTCTTGACGCCCTTGAGCGCCAGGTCACGGTTCTCATACGCGAAGAACTGGGTGTGCAATGGGAAACGGTTTACCGCGTTTACCTGCAAGTCTTGCCATTCAGTGAAAGTGGGCGTCACGTCGGCCGCCGACACTGAAAGTGTTGCTGCAAGTGCCAATAAAAGGAATGAATTTCTCATGTAATTATTGTTAATTTAATGATAATGCATAGGTAGACATGGCAAAGATAAGCAAAAACAATGGTAACTTTGCACATAAATGGCTTAAAAATGCAAAATCCCTATATTAAACAGTACCCCGACCTCATGGACGGGAAGAAAATCATGTATATTCATGGTTTTATGTCATCAGCACAGAGCGGAACGGTATCAATCCTGCAGACACTGTTACCCAATGCGACGGTGGTGGCGGACGATATTCCGCTGGACCCGGTCGAGGCGGTGACGATGTTGCAGGAAATGGTTCGCCGAGAGAAGCCCGACCTCATCATCGGTACCTCGATGGGCGGCATGTATGCCGAGATGCTGCACGGCTATGACCGCATACTGGTCAACCCCGCACTGGAAATGGGGCAGACCATGCAGAAGAGCAACATGATGGGCAAACAGGTGTTTCAGAATCCACGTCGGGACGGCGTGCAGGAGGTGGTGGTGACCAAGGCTCTGGTCAAGGAGTATGCCGACATTACCACCCGCTGCTTTGCGGCGGTCGATGCCGACGAGCAACGGCGTGTCTATGGTCTCTTTGGCGACAAGGACCCGGTGGTGCATACCTTTGACCTCTTCCACAGCCATTATCCTCAGGCTATCCGCTTCCACGGCGAGCACCGACTGATAGAAAAGGTGGTGCACAGGTATCTGATACCGGTGATAAGGTGGATAGACGACCGGCAGGAGGGCCGCACGCGTCCCGTGGTGCTGATAGACAGTTCGACCATGAGAGACAGCTATCTCAACGCGACATCAAGCATGCACAAGGCGTTTGAGATGCTCATCGAGAAGTACGATGTAAGGATAGTGGCGCCGGCTCCCACCGACCACCCCGAACAGATAACCGAGATGGGAGCATGGATAGAAGACGCACTCTCGGCTCCGGCGTGGAACAGGGTAATCTATACCAATGACCCGCAGCTCATCTGTGCCGACTACCTGATAAGCGACCGCGATGTGGATGACTTTATGGGTACCGTCATCCGTTGGGGCAGCGACAAGTTCAAGACCTGGGAAGAAATCATCGGTTATTTCGAACTGCTGGGTGGCCAGTAGCGGGGTAGGGGTGAATTGGGAGACCGTGTCATTCATCAGTCTTCTGCAGCGCCTGGCGTATATCGTCCTTGTCGCTGGTGAAGACATGGTTGAAGGCACCCACCGAGACCACGCGGGTGGTTCCGTCGAAGGTAATGCGGCCTACGCTGAACAGCAGATAGTTGCTTACCTCCAGCGAATTGTCCAGATAGACTTCTGCCACTTTGCTCACGAAGAGCGAACCTAAAAAGCCCATCACGATATTGTCGTCATGACGTTGGGAAAGGGTCTCGTTCACATAGCCCGAGACCGCAGAACGGATGGCCTCGGTATGGGCTTTCTTGTCGGGACAGGTAAGCGCCATCAGCAAGATGACAAATAGGGTGATGACCAGGGCAAATATCTTTTTCATCATAATCTTGATATGTTTAAGGGTTGGTTCTCTCCAGACTGAGCTGAGCCAGATAGTCGTAGTGGTCGCCTTCGGCCACGAGCCGACAGTCGAGCCCCGCCTCACGGGCTGCGGCGCTGAGCAGCGGATAGTCGACATAGAGCCAGTCGAACGGTAGGCCCTCGACACGGTCATACCGCATCTGATAGTCGACCTCTCCATAGTATTTGCCGGACAGGTCGATGTCCATACCACCATCTTCATCCTGATAGACATAACTCAGGTCGCTCGAGTCGATAAGTATCTGCCCGCCCGGGGCAAGCAGACTCGCCACGCGACGCAACAGCCCGCCCAGTCCGCTCATCTTGCCGGCTATGCCCGTACCGTTCATCAGCATGAGTATGGTGTCGAAACCTCCGCCGAGGCGTGGGTCGAAGAGGTTGATGCACTCCACATCGGCGATGCCGCGCCGGCGCATGGCCTCGCAACTCAGGGGCGACACGTCGATAGCCTTGACGCTCACACCGCGCTGCTGCAGCGCCAGGGCGTGGCATCCGGCTCCGGCGCCCACATCGAGCGTGGTGCCGCTGGTCATCTCCAGCGCCTTTAGCTCCAACGGCGGCATGCTGTCGGTAGTGCGGAAGAGATAGTCTACCGGCATCTCGTCGTCGTCAAACATCGACGACATCACGGTGAGCGTCTTGGCACGGCCCGTGGTGAGATAGTCGAGAATGGCTGCGCCCATAGGGTCGCGCTTGGGGTCGAGGGTTTGGGTATCGATGGTCATCAGGATGGTATAAAAATCGGCATACCGGCTGCGATGCACTCTGCCGCCGATATGCCTTGTCATGAAAAATTCTATCTTTATGGATGCGATTAGAGAATACGACCTACGATGCGGAAGTTGAGCACGGGATAAACTGTAGCCTTACTCAGATACTTCAGCACTTCGCCGGTATCGCTGTTGGTGTCGGCCTTGGTCAGCTTGTGGTCGCGCAGATAAACCTCGGGGGTACCCCAAAACTGCACACCCATGTCGAAGTTGAAGGCGAAGCGATGCTTGGCGGGAACGGCACGGCCGAAGCCTACGCCCAGATAAGGACGGAAGGCGGCAACCTTGAGTGTAGCGTCTACGTTACCACGCTCGTCGGGGGTAAGCAGGTAGTCGCCCAGGTCAAGACCAATCTTCTGGCCGTCGGGGAGAGAGGCGTTGAGTCTGTTGATATCCATCAGCACGCCGTCCTTGGTATTCTTTAGGGTAATTATCTTGTCGGAACCCAGGTAGGCACCTGCGGTAACGTGGAATGCACTCGTCTTGAATGGGTAGACATCGAAGAGCAGATGGCCGGTGGTGAGCGACGATTTGCCTTCCACCTCGAAAGAGCGAGGGCCATTATAACTTGCTGGGATTTCACCGTCGAGGTCGAGGTCGGTCTTGACTTTAATCTGCGGGAAGATGTTTACGCCTCCGCGTACGGTCACGTAGGGAGTGATGGGGGCTGCAGCCTCGATGCTGATACCGGTAAGGCCGACACCGACGCCCACACTGAGATGGTTGAAGATTCCATGGTCATCTACTGCACTTTCCTGGGCTGAGAGTTGGCTGAAGCTCATCATCGCCATAGCCAACAGTAGCATAACTTTTCTCATAGTTAATTTAGTTTTAGTTTATGTTAATATAATGTTGATGATTGCAAATATAATAAAAATCTCTTTACCCACCGCAGTTTATGATAAAAAAATGAGAAACAGCCGTGATTTTGTTACCTTTTACTGCGCGTCAGCCCTATAAACCCTGCTCAGCAGCCACTTTTGCTACAATGATTCTGAAGTTTATCCACAGAAAAGGCTGGACCCCGCGAGTGGAATCCAGCCTGCTTTATAGTATGGTAACCGATGTCTCCAGCGTCGCCTCGATGATGACAAGGCTCCCAGAAACATCCGGCTACATCATCTCCTTTATTTCCTGAATAGTCATGTCCATCACCTCAGCCACATCGTCGACAGCCATGCCTCGCTGCAGCATCTTGCGGGCTATCTCGACCTTCCTGCGCTTAATGCCCTCGGCCAATCCTTCAGCCAATCCCTTGGCATAGCCATCCTTCTTGGCAGTGTTGATGGCGTTGATGATGTCGCAATCGGTATACATCTACAATATCTTCTTTATATCCTGGACCGTCATGTTAGTCAACTCAGCTACCTCTTCGACAGCCATGCCTCGCTGCAGCATCTTGCGGGCTATCTCGACCTTGCTGAACTCAATGCCCTCTGCAATGCCTTCGGCGCGTCCCTCGGCATGTCCTTCTGCATGTCCTTCGGCGCGTCCCTCGGCAAAACTATCCTTTTTGGCTGTGTTGATGGCGTTGATGATGTCGCGATAGGCATTCACACTATCCTCGTACAGCATCCTGTCCTGCGCATTGAACTTGGAAACTTCAGCCTGTTCAAACAGCCTTGTGAACACACGCTCCTGAAGGGCAGCGGGGCGCTCCATGAGCACAGAGAGGTTCTTGAGCACAAACATCCACTTGTCGTACATCGTGACGAGCTGGTCTTCGGTCTTGTCAAACTTAGGAATCTCTACATATATATAAGTGAGCTTGTCATAGAACACCTTCTTGGTGTTGATCTCCATAAGTTTAACCTCATGATGCCAATGCTGCGCTTCCTCCAGACCTTCTGCGAAATTGAAATTCAGCAAACCGATGGTATAAACCGAACTGAGATGGAAGTCCCAGTTACCTCCACGCTGAGCCTGCTCACGGATAGGGAAGGTGGAGTAATAGATGGTGCGGTCTTTGAAGAACTCCTGATACACATTCTGCATCTCGACGATAAACTTCTCGCCCTTCTGGTTCTCGCAATAGACATCAAAGATGGCGCGCCGGGCATCAGCACGGTCGCCCAACTGCTCAGAGTTGAGGTAAGTCACATCCTTTACATCCTGTTCGCCACGAAACAATGCGTTGAGGAAACTTATCAGCAACTCCTTGTTGAACTCGGAGCCGAAAAGGCGTTTGAAACCGAAATCAGTATGTGGGTTGATGTATCTTTCTGTCATAACAATATATTGAGAAACAATGACTATATCTGCAAAGTTAAGAAATAAAATCAGAAACGTGACTGTTTTGTCAGTTTTTTTCGTCATCCATAACAAATAAACGATAGTTCGCGCGGCGGCGGGACAACTCCCCTGCAACCAAAAAAGCCAATATCCTCTGCCAGTGGCGGATATTGGCTTGTAGTGGTCAATACTCAGTCTTGCTGTCGCTCTCTCTCCATGCCTCAAAGGCTTTCTTGGCCTCATCGGGCAGCAGGATTCGCATGGGCTTGTGGCGGTCTGCCGGAGCGAGGGCTATCTCCTGATAGATGAAGTCGTCGTCGAAACCTATTGCGGCAGCGTCCTTGCGGTCGTTGGCATAGTAGATGTGGTCCAGATGTGCCCAATAGATGGCACCGAGACACATGGGACAAGGCTCGCATGAGGTGTAGATGTCGCAACCACTGAGGTCAAAGGTACCGAGACGCAGCGAGGCGGCGCGGATGGCACTGACCTCGGCATGGGCGGTAGGGTCGTTGTCAAGGGTCACACGGTTGGAAGCCTCGGCCACCACCACGCCGTCGCGGGCTATCACGGCGCCGAAGGGGCCGCCGCCTTTGCGCACGCTCTCTTCGCTCAGGGCGATGGCGCGTCTCATCAGTTCTTCTTTCGTCATAATCGTTCTTGTTATTATTGTTTCCTGCACAAACTTATTCATTTTTTTTGAATTCCCCAAATAATGTGTGTTAAATATCCATCATAGTCCCGCTGCGCGCATCGCCAGACTCCACGGCAGAGACCATAACCGCAGCCGTCATACACCCGCTTCGGACAAAACAAAACCGCAATGCCCTGGTGTGGACATTGCGGTCGGGAGTGTCGTGTATGGTTGCGGGGTCAGAAACGGCCCTGGTCTTCGAGATAACTGTCCTTGAACCCGAGGAAGTAGAGCACTCCGTCGAGTCCAATCGTATTGATGCTCTGCTCGGCGCTTGCCACCACGCGTGGCTTGGCATGGAAGGCTATGCCCAGACCGGCTTCGCTCAGCATGGGCAGGTCGTTGGCACCGTCGCCCACGGCGATGGTCTGCGCCAGGTTTACCTTCTCCACCTGTGCGATGAGCTTCAGCAGTTCGGCCTTGCGTGTACCGTCTACTATCTCGCCCACATAGCGTCCGGTGAGCTTGTTGTTATCGTCTATCTCCAGCTCGTTGGCGTAGACATAGTCAATTCCGTATCTGCGCTGGAGGTACTCGCCGAAGTATGTGAAACCACCGCTGAGGATGGCTATCTTGTAACCACATCTCTTGAGTACCGACATGAGGCGGTCGGCGCCCTCGGTGATAGGCATCTTCTCGGCTATCTCCTGCATCACGCTTGCGTCGAGGCCCTTGAGCAGTGCCACGCGTCGGGTGAAGCTCTCCTTGAAGTCTATCTCGCCCCTCATGGCGCTCTCGGTGATGGCGCGCACCTTGTCGCCCACTCCGGCGCGGTCGGCCAACTCGTCTATACACTCGGTCTGTATCAGCGTCGAGTCCATATCAAAGCATATCAGTCGGCGCATGCGTCTGTACATGTTGTCCTTTTGGAATGAGAAGTCTATACCCATGTCTGCCGACATGTGCATGAGGTCTCCCTGCATTTCCTTTTGGTCTCGGGGCGTGCCACGCAGCGAGAACTCGATGCAGGCCCTCACGTTGCGGTTGGTCTTCTTGATGCTCTGGCGTCCGGTGAGGCGCAGTATCGAGTCGATGTTGAGCCCCTGCTGCGCGATGATTTTGGTGGCTGAGGCAATCTGCTCTGCGGTGAGCGTCTTGCCTATCAGGGTGAGGATGTAGCGGTTCTTGCCCTGCTTGTTGACCCATGCCTCGTACTCGTCGTCGCCTATGGGGGTGAAGGCTATCTGCACCTGCAGTTCGGTAGCCTTGAAGAGCAGTTCCTTCATCACCTGTCCCGACTGGCGCTCGTCTATACGGATGAGGATGCCAAGTGAGAGAGTGGCGTGGATGTCTGCCTGACCGATGTCGAGTATCTGGGCTTTGTGGCGTGCCAGTATCTCTGTGACCATCGCGGTGAGTCCCGGGCGGTCTTGACCGGTAATGTTTACCAGTATCTGTTCAAATTTCTTGTTGTCTTGTTCCATTCTTTGTGTATCTTGATGCACAGGTTGCAAAAGTACTTGTTTTCCTGCTGACTTACAAATTTATGCGCTTAAATCTTTCCTCACTTGTGGCGTACGTGGTTGAGTATGCGTGGGAACATACGGCGCAGCCGCATCAGGTATTCGCCTGTCTTGCTTCCGCCTACTACCATCGTCACAGCCACGATGATGAGCGTCAGACCCACCATGTCGCGCGGGGTGAGGGTCTCGCCGAAGACGAGCACGCCGAAGATGATGGCTGTCACGGGCTCCAGCGCTCCCAGTATGGCGGTGGGCGTAGAGCCAATGCGCTGGATGGCAGCCGTGGTGCAGAGGAAGGAGATGGCGGTGGGGAATAGTGCCAGTGCCACTACGTCGGCCCACATATACCACTGGCTGGCGGCGGGCATGGTGAAGGGCGTGCCGGTGGCAAAGCGTCCGGCAAAGATTAGTGCGCCGAACACCAGCACGTAGAAGGTAATCTTGAGCGTGGGGATCTCGCTCAGCATGGGGCGGTTGGCCCCCACGATGTATATGGCGTAGCTCAGCGACGATGCCATGACCAGAAGCGTGCCCACCAGACTCAGTGTGTCGCCGTCGCTGCCACGATAGAGCAGCCCTATTCCGCTCAGAGCCATCACGATGCAGAGGATGGTGGTGATGGTGAGCCGCTCCTTGAAGAAGAGTGCCATGATGACCGCCACCATGATGGGGTAGACGAAGAGCAGCGTTGAGGCTATGCCTGCCGCCATGTGGTTGTAGCTCTCAAAGAGGGTGAGCGACGAGATGGCCATTATCAGACCCATCGCCACGAGTGGCAGTATCTGGTGCCGGCGTAGTCCGAAATCGCGTCCGCGCATCATCAGCATAGCTGCCAGCATAGGTATGGCGGTCATATAGCGGAAGAAAAGAACCGATTCGGGGTTCATACCTATTTTATATAGGGGCAGGGCGAAAAGGGGATTGGTTCCGTAACTTGCGGCTGCGATGGCAGCCAGAATATAACCTTTAGTAGTGTTGCTAAGCATAGAGATATCTGTTGTGTAGCAGCCCGCAACCGTAGCGGCAGCTCTGTTTGACGGTGCAAAGGTACTAATAATCTATCCATGCCACGCCATGACTGCCCACTTTTTTTATCCCCGTCTGCCAATTGTCTGTTTTCCAGCTATGCGAGGGCCTTACGGCCACCACAATCGTTTGTGGCAAAGCCTCTGCGATATGGCCTCTGCCGATTATCCTTGTTCCCACGACCGTACTACTCTTCTTGCGGCTCGGCATATCCCTCCCTGCTGCGTATATGGTCCAGGAGTTTTGCGAAGAGCGCGTTCTGGCGCAGCGTATGTTCGTGTCCGGTAATGATGAGCTGCTTGCGGGCACGCGTGAGCGCCACGTTGAGCTTGCGGTCTATCACCAGGCCGTCTTCCTCCATGCAGTTGGCGGTGAGGAAGTCCAGCTGGTAGGCGTGCTGGATGGTAAACGAGTAGACGATAACATCGCGCTGCGACCCCTGATACCGTTCTACGGTGTCGATGGATATGCGGGTGAGCGGCTCGATGCCCATCTGCTCAATCTCGCGACGTATCATGGCTATCTGGTTGCGGTAGGGCACGATGACGCCCACCGTGCGGTCGGGGTCGAAGTCCTTGCCACAGTAGGAGTATATCCGCCCGACTATCCGGGCTACTATCCTCGCCTCTACGGGGTTGACCTTGTCTGACTGGGTGGGCGAGAGATTGCCGGCCGAGGGGAAGTAGAGCAGGCGGTGATGGTGGAGAAGCGTGTCGAGACTGTCGGCGGCGTGGGGCAGTGGCGTGGGGTAGATGACGTCGGTCTGCTGGTGGGGCAGGGGCACGCACTCCAGCTGCTCGCGACGGTAGAACATCTCGTTGGGGAAACTTGCGATGTCGGGGTGCATGCGTCCCTGACGTCGCAGGATGCCCACAAACTGCGTGCGACCCAATGCCATCTCGCGGCGGTAAAGCCGCTCGAAGAGCGAGTTGCGGCAGTCGGTGAGATGGATGGCTGTGAGCAGCGGGTCGGTGGTCTGCGACAGTGCGGCGGGCTGCTGTACCACTGCCGGCAGCTGCTTGTAGTCGCCCACCATGACAAACTTGTCGATATGGGTGAGCAGCCCCATCAGCGAAGGCTCGAGTATCTGGCTGGCCTCGTCGATGATGGCCAGGGAGAAGTGGCGCAGCGCGAAGAGGGGCGTGCGGCTCTGCAGCGTGGTGGTGGTAGCCACGACCACGCGGGCCGAGAGCAGCGTCTGGCGCACGAGGTCGAGTCTGGGAGTCTCGCCCACGCGCCTGTCGAGCAACTGGTCGCGGAAGCGGGGGTCGCAGGTGTACTCGTTGCCTATGCGCAGATAGTCTATGCCCGCCTCGGTGAGCATGGCGCAGATTTCGTCTACCGCCCTGTTGGTGTACGAGGTGAGCAGCAGCGATGCCTCGGCGTCGCAGAGTGCCTCTTCGACCATGAAGCGCAGCGCCATCGATGTCTTGCCGGTCCCCGGCGGGCCCACGAGCAGGAAGAAGTCATTGGCCTGCTTGACCTTGAGCAGCGTGTCATCGTAGGTGGGGCTGTAGGGGCGGGTAAGCCGTCGCGAGATGTCGGCTGTGGGTTCGCGCTGCGAGAGGAGCAGCTGTCGCCGGTCGCCCGGCGCGTGTATCAGTTCGCTCAGACTGCGCAGATTGGCGGTGAAGGTGTTGTCGGAACCGCTGTGCTCTACGGCATAGATGCTGTCGGCGAGTATATGTTCGTTCTGCTGGCCGTCGTTGAGGTGCACGGTGATGCTGTGCTGGCTCATCGCCACTATCGAACCCTTGAAGAGGATGGCGCCGGTGGGGTTGGGCGTGTCGGTGTAGGCATAGAGATATATCGAGTCGCCCGGGCGGAAGTTGGGCAGGAAGTCCTCGCCCTGGTCGGGCACGTCGAGGCTGACGATGTCCCATCCGCCGCGTCCCTTGCTCTTCTCCTTGCCAGTGATGGTGAGCCCGGTGTAGATGTTGCCCATTTCGCGCTTGGTGGCGAGCGGCATGTTCCACAGGTCGGCCATACTGGCACTTACGCCCTCATTGCTGCCCACCTTGGCAGCCAGCTGCTCGCGCATCACGAATGTCGCCATGGTGCAGAAGTAGGCGTGCTCTACGGCGCTCATGGTGTGGAGCGGAGTGAGCAGGCGCTGGAGCTGGGGCAGAATGTAGTCGGAGAAGAAGCGGGTAGACAGTTGTCGCTCGTTGATGGTCTCGGGGGTGAGCTGGTCGATGATGCTGTCGAACCCGTCGTGGGCTATGGCGTAGTCTTGTGCCACGATGCGGTTGCGCAGGGCAATAGCCTCGCGGAAGAGGGCCTGGTACTCGTTGACGGCTACCAGTCCGCCGGGCAGGGGATACTTGGAGTAGAGCAGGCGTATGTCGGTCTTGCGGTGGCCCAGCCCGAAGTTCTGGCGCAGCAGCCCTGCATAGAGCAGCAGCTGCACATAGTGGTCCTCCTTCTGGAAGGAGCCATACTGGTTGGCATATCCGCGCTCGATATTGTAGTTGCGGCCCGACTTCTGCTCGACCAGCAGCCGCATATCGGTGGTCATGAGGTCGATACGACCCTGGATGCCCAGCCGCTCGCACACGAAGGAAGGCTCGAGGATGGCCCGGTCGCGCCTGTAGGGCTGGCGGCGCGAGGCGGGGTCGGGGGCGAAGAGATTGTCTACGATGCCGCACAGATTGTCGACCTGCGCCTTGGCGTCGACCTTGAATGTGGCTCCGCCGGCAAAGTCGGGGCAGGTGCAGTAGTCGAGCGCCCGCTCGCGGAAGTTGGTACGCAGGGTGTCGAGCCAGTCGTAGTCCGTCGGGTGGTTGATGATGTCATCGAGGGCGCGCCCGGCAAAGTTACCCAGGAGTATGGCATAGGAGTTGGCGGTAGGGCTGAGCCTGTTGGCGACATAGGCGAGGGGATGGTGGCCGTAGTCGGTGAAGCAGCGCGCTATCTGGCTGATGTCGAGCAGATAGTCGGGCTCGACGATGATGAGCCCGGGCTCGAGGTGCTTGCCCTCATGGCAGTCGATGAGGTTGAGCTGCATGCCGCGCTTGAGCAGGGGCTGCAGATAGCTGTGGGCGGTGTAGTCGACGGTGTAGGTGTCGCCCGTGCCTTCGCCGTCGGCATGGACGTGGATGAACTGGTCGTCATGGTCGGTGACCACGCAGCGCATATAGCGGCGGTCTATGGTGTGGCTGAGGTCGGCGGGACGCCCCATGACGGGCAGATGGCCTACGAGGGTAGAGGGCACGTCGGTGGAGGTGACTGCCGACACGAGCAGAGCCAGCGCACGCAGGTCGTAGGGCCAGTCGGCGTCGGCGATGGGCTCGGTGCTGTTGGAGTGGCGGCGCATGGTCTGTATCTCCTGCCTGTCGGCGGCGCCCACGGCACGGCTGCGACACAGGTAGTCGACTTGCGAAAACAGGTTGCCAAAGGCCATGCCTGTGTCCTTGACTCCCTCATGGCACACCTGTGCCAGGGCGGCGTGCAGACTCCTGTTGCGCACCTCGACGGTATCGCTGTCGAGGTCTGCAAGTGCCTCTACACGCCGGTAAAGTAGTGTGGCTGTATCTGGCATCATGTTCTCTTAGTAGGCAGCACGTGTGAATACGGTGCCATTGCGGTAGTAGATCTGGCCGCCTTCATCGTTCAGGTCGCGCCACTCGTCGCTGGAGCCTACGCGCTGGAAGTGGTGCAGCTTGCCGTCTTCTCCGGTGGCATAGAAGTCATTGCCCTCAGAGAGCTGGCGCTTGGCGTTGGCGGCGGCTTCGAGCTCGTCGCTGCGCACCTTGCCCTGGAGCAGACAGTTGAATATCCACAGCAGTACGACGATGGCCAGCACGGTGAAGCCGCTTATCCACTTGTATATCTCGTGGACGGGCAGCATCCAGTGGAGCTCGGAGCGGTGGGCGCTGGTGGCATAGGCGATGATGATGTTGGGCAGGGCGAGTATCACGTTGATGCCGAAGACGGGTATCAGCGACACGGGCAGCCACATGGCCACCACCACGGTGTTGGCCACAATCACCATCAGTATCTCGACGGCAGTGAGCCAGAAGCCCTTGTCGGTATCGCAGGCCTCAGCATCCTTGATGTGGCGGCTCATCATCCAGCAGTTGTAGGCCATGGCGCAGGCCAGAGCCGTGAGCATGATGATGGCCCCCAGACCTTCAAAGAAGCCGGCAAAGAGATTGGCGAAGATGGTCTCGGTCAGCAGGGGCACGCAGAGGCATACCGTGATGACGGCGATGAGGGCCAGCAAGAGATAGTTGCTCACCAGGAGCAGCTTGGGCATCTTCTGGTACTCGGTGCTGATGGTCAGCTCGTCGTCGCAGGTGCTTATCTTGTTCTTCGGACCCAACTCTATCTCGTCGCGCTCGGCAAAGAGCAGGATGGCCATAATCACTGCCAGCACGGTGATGCCCAGGAGCGAGTAGAAGACGGTACTCTTGTAGACCAGCAGGCTCTTGTTGTGGATATACTCCTGCACCTTCTCTTGCTGCGGGTCGGGCTGGGGTGCTGGGGTGTAGTCGGGACTCACGCGCTGGGCTGCCTCGGCCACAGCGTCGGCATTGATGCCGAGAGGGGCGTTGCGCAGGAGGCGTATCTTATACCGCTTGGTGTCGATATTGGCTATGTTCTGCATGATGGGCTCGCCGTCCTTGACCTGCTTGATGACCATAGGCTTGCCCACATTGCCGGCATCCTCGAGCGAGCAGTGGCCCTGGGCGTCGACATTGATGAAGCCCTTGACGTGGAGCTCCATAGCGCCGTCGGCAGCGGTGACAATCTGCATGAATGTCAGATTGCGGTTCTCGGAGACGCGCGGGTTCATGACCGCCAGATGTTTGTCGGCATAGAGATACAGCTTGCCGTCGCTCTCCTGTCCGGCGTAGGCATAGGGGTTGTCGTTGTCCAGGTCGATGACTGCCGTGGGCTGCATGGCCTCGGTCTGTGGCTCGATTACTTCTGTGCGGTATTTCACCGCAGGGTGCAACTCGTTGAGAACGGATAGCGCGAGGGCAGCTATCACATAACAGGCAATGTGGATGGTCCACTTCTTAGATGTCTTCATTGTCTATATAATATAAATAGGTGTAATGCGATTGTCAATGTGTGACAAAGGTAAAAATAAAAAACGAGTAATGGGTGCAAAAGGGCACACTTTTTTGTCTGGCCATGACAAGTAGGGAGAAAAAGTGGGTCCGGCAGAGTTTTATACGTATCTTGAGAGCTGTGGACAGAATGATTTTCGCTAATTTTGCAGACTGTTGGCATGGTGCCGGCAAGCATAACGGAAATGGAAGATATGATACAAGTGATAATAGACGTGAAGGTCAGGGACTGGGTGACGGCCCGCGATATGGTGATGACCGTAGAGGTAGACGAGAACTCGGTGCGCCGTCTGATGCTATACCCCTATGTGGGTAGGACGCAGGTGGACAGGCGCGAGATGGCTCCGATGATAACCGAGCTGGATAGCGCCATAGGCAGCGGGCTCGCCATACTGCTGGCAGACGAACTGCTGAGTCAGGAGGCTGAGGTAGACTGCAGCATCGATTTCGTGGACAAGAACAGGCAGCTCGTCGAGCGCTATGGATGGACCGATGCCGCCAGCATCTATGCCGCCTACAGCGAGGGCAGGGACTACAACAGATATGCGCTGCGTCTCTTCCTTGATGACTGCAGCCGCCGGGAGGGCCCAGACAACCACTACACGCGCCACTATGTGGAAAAGGCGCTTGCCCGCGACTCCGACGCCCTGGATGTGCTGGGTTGCATCGACAAGTATGACGAGCGGGGCGAGCCCAACCCCTTCTATGCCGAAGATTACTGTCAGAACCAGACTCCGCTGTTCCTTCTGGAGATGTTGTTCGCATTCCAGTGCAACGACGAACCGCTGATAGACAATCTGCACCAGTTCTTCCTGCACGGGGTGGGGATAGAGCCCGACGCGCGGATGGTGAGCATACTCGAGGACTGCCAGCGCCGCATGGCAGAGGTGGAAGAGTATATCGACTGTAGGGACGAGACGGGGCTGAAGATGCTGCTCGCTTCGCCCGAGGACGACTGCAACTACTTCCTCGACATCGTGGAGTCGTGGTGTGGCGACGCGAGGCTCGATTATCTTGGCGTGTTGGTCGTGTCGAGGCTCTACGGCTGTCGTATAGACAATGCCTGCCGGAAGCGGGTGGTAAGGCTCGTCACCCGGTATGCCAAGTGGGGTTGGACCTATGCCTTGGGCGCCCTCTCCTGTCTGGCCGAGGACTGCGGCATTGATGAGGTTGAGGCTGCGATTGCCCGTATATTCACCGAGACGCCATCGCCGCAGGCCTTTGATGACTACCGCGAGGTGCTCGGCAGATATTTTCATCGCAACGACTATCTCGAGACCTGTTTCAAGAACAGCCAGACGCTTGCCCGTATGGACGGCGAGAGCGAAGACGACTCGATGTTTGTCCCTAAGGAAGAGGACGAATTCCCCTTCCGTCACCACGGCTATAGCGGTGACCAGTGTTAGCGCCGTGTGGCTGGCTGTGGCGGCGGGATGGACAAAAGGTTGAGCCACCCCAGCCCCAAGAATATCCGTGACAGCCCCGAGAATATCCGTGACAACTCCAGGGATATTCGTGACGGCCCCAAGGACACCCGCGACGGTCTCAAGGATATCCATGACAACTTCAAAAATATCCAAGACAGCCCCAAGGAAAACCACGACAGTCCGAGGAAGAGTGGATAGAAACCCAACCGCCCTCCCAGCCGCTCCCAGCGTTGTAGCAATCGCCACCAACAGGCAAATCACCATTTCTTCCATTCCCTACATTATTATATATATAAGGGCAGTCACTTTATAGTCCCTGACCATCCACTTTATTGTGCATTGCAGCCCACTTTGTTGTACACGGCTACCCATCTTGCTACATCCGTTGCCCGCATTGTCTGCGAGTTTGTCCACTTCGTCGCACCTATTACCCGCTTCGCTCATCCGTTAGCCATTCACATTCCCATGCAGCATCCCATCAGAGTAATTTCGTGACACGCAATACCAGTATCAAGCTCCGCAACAATCATTTCAAGCCATGAAATATCCATATCCCTCCTCGCAATAATTCTGAAGATACCCTCGGCGACCGTGAAGATACCCTCGGCGACCGTGAAGGTACCCTCAGGAAGTGTGAAGGTGCCCTCGGCAATTCTGACGATGTCCTCGGCGAAAGCGCCGATAATCTCCCTTTTTGCATCAGTCCTTCCCCGACTTCCATCCATAATCTCCGCCCCAGAAACGGGGGCTGCGGAGGGCGTATCTATGGGTTGGAATGGGCTGGAGATAGTGGCGCTGAACGGCGTAAATGCAACAATTTCAGCCGTTTTGTGAAAAAATAGGGCAAAAAACTTGCCCAAGTGACAAAATAGCAGTAATTTTGCAGCCGCGAATATTGGGCGCATGCCCGAAAGCAATAAGTTTAACATAATTAATTAATAAAAACAAGACAATGATTATTGTACCAGTAAAAGATGGTGAGAACATCGAAAGAGCTCTCAAGAAGTTCAAGAGAAAATTCGAAAAGACAGGTGTTATTAAGGAACTCCGCTCTCGTCAGCAGTTTGATAAGCCTTCTGTTTTGAAGCGTCTCAAGATGGAACACGCCATCTACGTACAGAAGCTCCGTCAGGAAGAGGAATAATTTTTCCTCCGAAAATTTGGTAGTTTGAATTAATTTCCGTATATTCGTTGCCGAAAACAGTAATGTAATAGGCGCGATGGCGATGATTGGCGAATTTTTGGACTACTTGCGGTTTGAAAAGAACCGTTCAGAGTTGACTGTTAGCAGTTATGCCGAAGACCTGAAGGCTTTTGAGGCATATTTCAAAAATTTGGACATGCTGCTTTCCTGGGAGACTGTCGATGCCGATGTCATCCGTGGATGGATGGAAAGCATGATGGATAAAGGCAATAGAGCTACTTCTGTTAATCGCAGACTGAGTGCTCTTCGCTCGTTTTACCGTTATGCTCTGGCTCACCAAAAGGTAGCCCGCGACCCGTCGAG
Source organism: Prevotella sp. P4-67 (assembly GCF_002251325.1). Lineage (NCBI taxonomy): Bacteria > Pseudomonadati > Bacteroidota > Bacteroidia > Bacteroidales > Prevotellaceae > Prevotella > Prevotella sp. P4-67. Next base: position 15,228 of record NZ_NPJL01000046.1, on the reverse strand, counting down.
GATGATTAAGGGCCCGAAGAAGGCAAAGCCTCTGCCGCAATTTCTGAAAGAAGAGGAGATGAACCGGCTTCTGGATGTGGTGGAGTGGGGTGATGACTTCGAAAGCGTAAGGGCACGGACGATGCTGATGACTTTTTACGAGACAGGCATACGTCTCTCTGAATTGACAGGACTGGACGACACGGCGATAGACTGGGCTAACCATGCTGTCAAAGTGTTGGGAAAGCGCAACAAGCAGCGCATCATCCCTCTGGGTGAGGAACTGGAGCACACCTTATTAATATATATAAGGGTGCGTGATGAGCAGGTCAAGGCCGGTAACGGCGCCCTGTTTGTGACTCGCAAGGGAGAGAGGATGAGCGGTGACCAGGTAAGAAACGAGGTGAAGCGATGTCTGTCGCTTGTATCCACGCTCAGCAAACGGTCGCCCCATGTGCTCCGCCATACCTTCGCTACCGCTATGCTCAATCACGAGGCTGGTCTGGAAAGTGTGAAGAAACTGTTGGGTCATGAGAGTCTCTCTACGACCGAAATCTACACCCATACCACCTTTGAGCAACTCAAGCGAGTATATCAAGAAGCCCATCCAAGGGCGTAACTCTTTAATTAAATAAAAAGGAGGTAATTATGGAAGTTAAGATTCAGTCGATACATTTCGACGCTACCGAGAAGTTACAGGCGTTTGTCGAAAAGAAAATCGCCAAGTTGGAAAAAACTTATGAAGATATTCAGAAAGTAGAGGTGCAATTAAAAGTGGTGAAGCCTGCCACCGCTCTCAACAAGCAAGCCTGCGTGACTGTGGGTGTGACCGGCAAGGACCTTTATGTTGAAAAGACTTGTGACACATTTGAGGAAAGTATTGACCAGTGTGTCGAGAGCCTGAAGGTTCAACTCACCAAATTCAAGGAAAAACAGCGTAGCCATTAAAAAAAACTGCAAAAAGTTTTGGCAATAGAAAAATAATGCGTATCTTTGCAGCCGTTTTACAACACGTCCTAAAAACGAGTCGCTCGGCGGCTGCAAGGATTTGCCTCTTTAGCTCAGTTGGCCAGAGCACGTGATTTGTAATCTCGGGGTCGTTGGTTCGAATCCGACAAGAGGCTCAAGAAACGGAAACGGACGCATGACCGTAAAAATATGGGTGGTTACCAGAGTGGCCAAATGGGGCAGACTGTAAATCTGCTGGCTTTCGCCTTCGGTGGTTCGAATCCATCACCACCCACTCAACGCGGAAATAGCTCAGTTGATAGAGCACTAGCCTTCCAAGCTGGGGGTCGCGGGTTTGAGCCCCGTTTTCCGCTCTAAATTTGCTGTAATAGCTCAGTGGTAGAGCACTTCCTTGGTAAGGAAGAGGTCCTGAGTTCAACTCTCAGTTACAGCTCTAATTCTTATCTCATTCCGGCAGAACGGAAAGGATATGGAAAACAAACAATATATTAATTTAAACTGATTTTCATTATAAAAATTAAATATCAAAGCTATGGCTAAAGAAGAATTCGTACGTACCAAACCGCATGTAAACATCGGTACTATCGGTCACGTTGACCACGGTAAGACTACTTTGACAGCTGCCATCTCTCTCGTTCTTCACAAGAGACTGGGTACTGGCGAGGAAGTTAAGTCATTTGACCAGATTGACAACGCTCCTGAGGAGAAAGAGCGTGGTATCACTATCAACTCTGCTCACATTGAGTATGAAACAGCTAAACGTCACTATGCACACGTTGACTGTCCCGGTCACGCTGACTATGTAAAGAACATGGTTACTGGTGCTGCTCAGATGGACGGTGCTATCCTGGTTTGTGCTGCTACTGATGGTCCTATGCCTCAGACACGTGAGCACGTGCTTCTCGCTCGTCAGGTAAACGTTCCCCGTCTGGTAGTATTCCTGAACAAGTGCGATATGGTAGACGACGAGGAAATGCTGGAGCTCGTTGAGATGGAGCTTCACGAGATTCTCGAGCAGTATGGCTATGAAGAGGATACTCCTATCATCCGCGGTTCTGCACTCGGTGCTCTGAACGGTGTTGAGAAGTGGGAGGACAAGGTTCTCGAACTGATGGATACTGTTGATACATGGATCCAGGAGCCTGTTCGTGAGGTTGATAAGCCTTTCTTGATGCCTGTTGAGGATGTGTTCTCAATCACTGGCCGTGGTACTGTTGCTACAGGTCGTATCGAGACTGGTAAGTGTAAGGTAGGTGACGAAGTTCAGCTGCTCGGTCTCGGTGAGGACAAGAAGTCAGTTATCACTGGTGTTGAGATGTTCCGCAAGATTCTTGCTGAGGGTGAGGCTGGTGACAACGTAGGTCTGCTTCTCCGTGGTATCGACAAGAACGAGGTTAAGCGTGGTATGGTAGTTGTGCATCCCGGTGCTATCACTCCTCACGATCACTTCAAGGCTTCTATCTATGTATTGAAGAAGGAAGAGGGTGGCCGTCACACTCCATTCGGTAACAAGTATCGTCCTCAGTTCTATCTCCGTACTATGGACTGTACCGGTGAAATCAAACTTCCTGAGGGAGTTGAGATGGTAATGCCTGGTGACAACGTAGAGATTGAGGTTACCTTGATTTACAAGGTTGCTCTGAACGAGGGTCTCCGTTTCGCTATCCGTGAGGGTGGTCGTACAGTAGGTTCTGGTCAGATCACAACTATCCTCGACGACGTTAAGTAATCAGAGAATTAGTTGAAAAACTAAATACAAGTCTCCGCAGCTGCGGTTGCGGAGACTTTCTTACGGGTTTAGCTCAGTTGGTAGAGCACTGGTCTCCAAAACCAGGTGTCGGGGGTTCGAGCCCTCCAACCCGTGCAAAAATAAAAAATATATGTTTAAGAAAATAGGAAATTATTGCAAGGCTTGTTATAACGAACTTGTACATAAGACCACTTGGCCGTCATACGCTGAGCTGACGCATAGCGCTGTTGTTGTGCTGTCTGCTTCTGTTGTGGTGGCTCTTGTTGTTTTCGCAATGGATAGTTTTTTCCGTTTTGTGATGACTACCATCTATCCTAATTAAAGGTAACAATGGCAGAAACTGGAATGAATTGGTATGTACTGCGCGCCGTTAGTGGCAAGGAGGCCAAGCTCAAAGAATATATTGAGGCCGAAATCAAACACAACGATTTGCTCAGTGCTAATGTAGCTCAGGTACTTATTCCTACAGAGAAGACATATTCTCAGCGTAACGGTCGTCGCGTGGAGAAGGAAAAAATCTCTCTGCCAGGATATGTTTTTGTGCAGGCAACACTCATCGGTGATGTTGCACATACTTTGCGCTTTATGCCCAACTGTTTAGGTTTCCTCGGAGGTCTTGACAATCCCTCACCTGTTCCCCAGAGCGATATCAACCGTATGCTCGGTGCTGCTGAGGAAGCTGAGTTTGCCGCAGACGTAAATATCCCTTACGAGGTAAACGAGGTTGTCAAGGTTACCGACGGTCCTTTCAGCGGATTTACCGGTATCATCGAAGAGGTGAACACCGAAAAGCGCAAGCTCAAGGTTATGGTGAAAATCTTCGGACGCAAGACACCGCTTGAGTTGAATTTCATGCAAGTAGAAAAAGAAGGATAGGCGCATATTGTTACGGTGTGTCTTCCTAACAAGTCGAGAGGCTTCCACTCTTCAGACTGATAATTAACAAAAAATCAATTATTAACAAAAATGGCTAAAGAAGTTGCTGGATTAATCAAATTACAGATTAAAGGTGGCGCTGCGAATCCTTCACCACCCGTAGGTCCTGCTTTGGGTTCTAAGGGTATCAACATTATGGGATTCTGCAAAGAGTTCAACGCCAGAACCCAGGATAAGGCAGGTAAGATACTTCCTGTTGTTATCACTTATTATACAGACAAGTCTTTCAGCTTTATTATCAAGACTCCTCCCGCAGCTGTGCAGTTGAAAGAGGTGGCCAAGGTAAAGAGTGGTTCAGCCCAGCCCAACCGTCAGAAGGTGGCAACCGTAACCTGGGATCAGGTAAAGGCTATCGCCGAAGACAAGATGGCTGACTTGAACTGTTTCACTATCGAGAGCGCTATGAGACTTGTTGCCGGTACTGCTCGCAGTATGGGTATCACTGTAAAAGGGGACTTCCCTGGAGAATAATTTAAAAACTTCAATTAAAGATGAGTAAACTGACAAAAAATCAAAAATCAGTCGCTGAGAAGGTTGAAGCAGGGAAGATGTACACACTCAAGGAGGCTACAGAGCTGGTAAAGGAAATTACCACTACCAAGTTTGAGGCTTCTGTTGACGTGGACGTTCGTCTTGGTGTTGACCCCCGTAAGGCAAACCAGATGGTTCGTGGCGTAGTATCTCTTCCTAACGGAACAGGTAAGGTTACGCGTGTACTCGCCCTCTGTACTCCCGATCAGGAAGCAGCTGCCAAGGAGGCAGGTGCCGACTACGTTGGTCTTGATGAATATATCGAGAAGATCAAAGGCGGATGGACAGATATCGATGTCATCATCACAATGCCCTCTTGCATGGGTAAAGTAGGTCCCCTCGGCCGTGTACTCGGTCCTCGTGGTCTTATGCCTAACCCCAAGAGCGGTACTGTAACTATGGATGTTGCTAAGGCAGTTAAGGACGTTAAGCAGGGTAAGATTGACTTCAAGGTAGATAAGGCTGGTATCATCCACACCTCTATCGGTAAGGTTAATATGACCGCCGAGCAGATTTATGGTAACGCTAAGGAGTTTATCCAGACCGTTATCAAGTTGAAGCCTGCTGCTGCTAAAGGTACATATATCAAGAGTATCTTTATTTCAAGCACTATGAGTAAGGGTATCAAGATTGATCCTAAATCAGTTGAATAACTCTAAAAGTTTTGTACAATGAAGAAAGAACTTAAAGATACTATTATAGCAGAGCTTGGACAGAAACTCAAGGAATATCCCCATTTCTATCTTGTTGACGTAACAGGATTGAATGCTGAGAAGACCAGTGATTTCCGTCGCCAGTGCTTCAAGAGTGAAATCAAGATGGTCGTTGTGAAGAACACCCTTCTCCACAAGGCAATGGAAGAGTCTGAGATTGATTTCTCTGAGCTCTACGGTAGCCTGAAGGGTAGCACCGCCGTCCTCTTCGCTCACACAGCGAATGTACCTGCCAAGTTGCTTAAGGAATATACCAAAGAGGGTATCCCCGCACTTAAGGCTGCTTACGCAGAGGAGGGTTTCTTCGGAGCCAACCAGCTCGAGGAACTCGTGGCTATCAAGAGCAAGAACGAAGTTATCGCAGATATTGTTGCTTTGCTTCAGTCTCCCGCCAAGAACGTTGTTTCTGCTCTTCAGTCAGGCGCAAACACCATCCACGGTGTGCTCAAGACTTTAGGCGAGCGTCCTGAATAATAATTGCAATGTAACAATTACAATTACATAAAGTCAAAGATATATTTATTACAAGAACAATTAAAATTTAGAATAAAATGGCAGACATTAAAGCTATTGCAGAAGAATTAGTAAATCTTACTGTTAAGGAAGTAAATGAGTTGGCAACAGTCCTGAAGGACGAGTACGGTATTGAGCCCGCAGCTGCAGCTGTTGCTGTTGCTGCTGGTCCTGCTGCTGCTGGTGCAGCCGCAGCTGAGGAGAAGACATCTTTCGATGTTGTCCTCGCTGAGGTAGGTGCTACAAAGCTCCAGGTAGTTAAGGCTGTTAAGGAGGCTTGCGGTCTTGGTCTGAAAGAGGCTAAGGATCTCGTAGACGCTGCTCCTGCTACAGTTAAGGAAGGTCTCTCTAAGGAAGAGGCTGAGAACCTGAAGAAGGCTATCGAGGAAGCTGGCGCTAAGGTAGAGCTCAAGTAATAAGAACTCAGTTTTCTCTTAAATATGGTTAGGATTTGCCCAGTCGGTGAGTCCTAACCTTTTTGTGTCTTTCTATAGACGCTGATGCCCAGCCCGCTCTTTCGGGCTTTTATAACAGATCATTTAATTCATTTATGGCTACAAAAATTGTCGATAACAGAGTAAATTTTGCCAGCGTGCATAATCCGTACCCTTTCCCGGATTTTCTCGATGTGCAGTTGAAGTCTTTCAAGGACTTTTTACAGTTGGAAACTCCGCCTGAAGAACGCAAGAATGACGGTCTGTATAAGGTGTTCGCTGAGAACTTCCCTATCACCGATACTCGCAATAACTTCGTTCTTGAGTTCTTGGATTACTATATTGATCCGCCGCGTTACACCATAGACGAGTGTCTGGAGCGTGGCCTTACATATAGTGTGCCTTTGAAGGCTAAGATGAAGCTGTTTTGTACCGACCCCGACCACGAGGATTTCGGAACCGTCATCCAGGACGTGTTCCTCGGTACCATTCCTTACATGACAAGCAACGGTACATTCGTTATCAACGGTGCTGAGCGCGTGGTAGTTGCCCAGCTGCACCGTTCACCGGGTGTATTCTTCGGTCAGGGTGTGCATGCCAACGGTACTGTGCTTTACAGCGCACGTATCATTCCATTCAAGGGTTCTTGGATTGAGTTTGCGACCGATATAAATAATGTAATGTATGCATATATCGACCGTAAGAAGAAATTGCCTGTTACGACACTGCTGCGTGCCATCGGTTATGAAAGCGATAAGGACATTCTGCGCATCTTCGACCTTGCCGAGGAGGTAAAGGTCAACAAGAAGAACCTCAAGGCCTGCGTAGGCCGCAAGGTTGCCGGTAGCGTGGTGACTCGCTGGAACGAGGACTTCGTGGACGAAGATACTGGTGAAGTAGTATCTATCGACCGTTCGGAGGTTATCGTTGAGCGCGAGACTGTCATCACCGAGGAGATGATACCTGAGATTCTGGAAAGTGGAGCTCAGAGCATTCTCCTGCACAAGGATGCCGAAGCCGGTAACAAGTATTCTATCATCTTCAACACTTTGGCCAAAGACCCCTCTAACTCTGAGAAGGAGGCCGTGCTCTACATCTATCGCCAGCTGCGTAATGCTGACCCTGCCGATGATGCCAGTGCCAAGGAAGTATTCCAGAATCTGTTCTTCTCTGACAAGCGTTACGACTTGGGCGAGGTGGGCCGCTATCGTATCAACAAGAAGTTGGGCCTGAACACCGAGTCTGATGTCCGCGTGCTTACCAAGGAAGATATCATCGAGATTATCAAATATCTCATCCAGCTCGTCAACTCCAATGCTACCGTTGACGATATCGACCACCTGAGCAACCGCCGTGTACGCACGGTAGGCGAGCAGTTGGCCAACCAGTTCTCTATCGGTCTTGCCCGTATGGCCCGTACCATCCGTGAGCGCATGAACGTTCGCGACAATGAAGTGTTTACTCCTACCGACCTGATTAACGCCAAGACCATCTCGAGCGTTATCAATTCATTCTTCGGTACCAACCCTCTGAGCCAGTTTATGGACCAGACCAACCCCCTTGCCGAGGTTACCCACAAGCGTCGTCTTTCGGCCCTTGGTCCTGGCGGACTTTCTCGTGAGCGTGCCGGTTTCGAGGTTCGAGACGTACACTATACTCACTACGGCCGTCTGTGTCCTATCGGGAGTCCTGAAGGTCCTAACATCGGTCTTATTTCATCACTCTGTCTGTATGCCAAGATTAACGACCTCGGCTTCATCGTTACACCTTACCGTAAGATTGTTGACGGCAAGGCCGACATGGACAACAAGGACGTGGTATACCTTACCGCAGAGGAGGAGGAGGCCAAGATTATCGGTCAGGGCAATGCGCCCCTTACTCCCGAGGGCAACTTCATCCGCAAGGTTGTAAAGTGCCGTCAGGATGCCGACTATCCAGTAGTTGCTCCTACCCAGGTAGATTACATGGACGTTGCTCCCCAGCAGATTGCTTCTGTTTCAGCAGGTCTTATTCCTTTCCTCGAGCACGATGACGGTCACCGTGCGCTGATGGGATGTAACATGATGCGCCAGGCAGTGCCATTGCTCCACAACGATGCACCTATCGTAGGTACCGGTCTGGAGAAGAAGGTCTGCGAGGACTCGCGCACCATGATTACCGCCGAGGGCGACGGTGTCATCGAGTATGTTGACGCCACCACCATCCGTATTCTCTACGACCGCACCGAGGAGGAAGACTTTGTCAGCTTCGAGCCTGCTCTCAAGGAGTATCGCATTCCCAAGTTCCGTCGTACCAACCAGAATATGACCATCGACCTTCGTCCTATCTGCGACAAGGGTCAGCGTGTGAAAGCCGGTGATATCCTCACCGAGGGTTATGCCACCGAGAATGGTGAGCTGGCCCTGGGTCGCAACCTGCTCGTAGCCTACGTGCCATGGAAGGGTTACAACTATGAGGACGCCGTCGTTATCTCTGAGCGCCTGGTAAGTGAGGATGTGCTCACTTCCGTACATGTCGACGAGTATTCACTCGACGTGCGTGAGACCAAGCGTGGTGTGGAAGAGTTTACCTCTGATATCCCCAATGTGAGCGAAGAGGCTACCAAGGACCTTGACGAGAACGGTGTTATCCGCGTCGGAGCCCGCGTAGAGCCAGGCGATGTACTCATCGGTAAGATTTCGCCCAAGGGCGAGAGCGACCCCTCACCCGAGGAGAAGCTGCTGCGCGCCATCTTCGGCGACAAGGCCGGCGATGTGAAGGACTCTTCACTCAAGGCCAATCCATCACTCAGCGGTGTGGTTATCGACAAGAAGCTCTTCTCTCGTGCCATCAAGACTCGTGAGTCCAAGAAGCAGGACAAGATTGTTCTGGCCAAGATTGACGAGGAATACGAGGCAAAGAATGAGGACCTGAAAGATATCCTCGTTGACAAGCTCCTTGAACTCACCGAAGACAAGAAGTGTGAGGGTATCAAGGACTATACCGGTGCCGAAATCATCTCCAAGGGTTCTACCTTCACCGCTACTGCGCTGAAGAACCTCGAGTACGACGGCATCCAGAGCAATGGCTGGACTGGCGACGAGCATACCGACGGCCTTATCCAGAAGCTCATCATGAACTATATCCGCAAGTACAAGCAGCTCGATGCCGAGCTGAAGCGCCGCAAGTTTGCCATCACCATTGGCGACGAGCTGCCTTCAGGCATCCTGCAGATGGCCAAGGTCTATATCGCCAAGAAGCGTAAGATTCAGGTGGGCGACAAGCTCGCCGGTCGTCACGGTAACAAGGGTATCGTTTCCAAGGTCGTACGTGCCGAGGATATGCCTTTCCTCGAGGACGGACGTCCTGTAGACCTGGTGCTCAACCCTATGGGTGTGCCCTCTCGTATGAACCTCGGTCAGATCTTCGAGGCCATCCTCGGTGCTGCCGGTAAGAAGCTCGGTGTCAAGTTTGCCACTCCTATCTTCGACGGTGCCAAGCTCAACGACCTCTCCGAGTGGACCGACAAGGCAGGTCTGCCCCGCCTCTGCTCTACCTATATATATGATGGTGAGACCGGCGAGAAGTTCGACCAGCCCGCTACCATCGGTATGACCTACTTCTTGAAGCTCGGCCACATGGTAGAAGACAAGATGCACGCTCGTTCTATCGGTCCGTACAGCTTGATTACCCAGCAGCCACTCGGTGGTAAAGCCCAGTTTGGTGGTCAGCGTTTCGGAGAGATGGAGGTTTGGGCTCTTGAGGCATTCGGTGCAAGCCATGTGCTCCAGGAGATTCTGACCATCAAGAGTGATGACGTCGTAGGACGTTCCAAGGCTTACGAGGCTATCGTCAAGGGCGATGCCATGCCTACTCCCGGTATCCCCGAGTCACTCAACGTACTTCTCCACGAACTCCGTGGTCTTGGTTTGAGTATCAAACTTGATTAAACGAGAACCCTTAATTATTTCAAGACAATGGCTTTTAAGAAAGATACAAAAATAAAGAATAATTTTACGAAGATTACCATCGGATTGGCTTCTCCCGAAGAAATCCTGGAAAATTCGTTTGGCGAGGTTACCAAACCAGAGACGATTAACTATCGTACCTATAAGCCAGAGCGTGACGGACTCTTCTGCGAGCGCATCTTCGGTCCTACCAAGGACTATGAGTGCGCCTGCGGCAAGTACAAGCGCATACGCTACAAGGGTATCGTCTGCGACCGATGCGGTGTCGAGGTTACCGAGAAGAAGGTACGCCGCGAGCGCTCAGGTCATATCGAACTGGTAGTGCCCATCGCACATATCTGGTATTTCCGTTCACTGCCCAACAAGATTGGCTATCTGCTCGGAATGCCTACCAAGAAGCTCGACGCTGTAGTCTACTACGAGAAGTATATCGTCATCAAGCCCGGAGCCTTTGAGGGCCGCACCGACAAAGACGGACTCGAGATCAACGGTTCTCACCGCATGGATCTTCTCACCGAAGACGAGTATCTGAACATTCTCGATACTCAGCTCGACCCCAACAACCAGCTTCTCCCCGACGATGATCCCAACAAGTTCATCGCCAAGATGGGTGCCGAGGCTATCCGCGACCTCCTTACCGACCTCGACCTCGACTCTATCTCTTACGAGCTGCGCGACCGAGCCAACAATGACTCCAGCCAGCAGCGCAAGACCGAGGCTCTGAAGCGCCTGCAGGTTGTCGAGGCTTTCCGCTCGTCCAAGGAGGTCAACAAGCCCGAGTGGATGATTATGAAGATACTTCCCGTCATCCCCCCCGAGCTTCGTCCGCTCGTACCTCTCGACGGTGGCCGCTTTGCCACATCCGACCTCAACGACCTCTACCGTCGTGTCATCATCCGCAACAACCGTCTGAAGAGACTCGTCGAAATCAAGGCTCCCGAGGTGATTCTCCGCAACGAGAAGCGTATGCTCCAGGAGGCTGTCGACTCTCTCTTCGACAACTCTCGCAAGGCCAGTGCCGTGAAGAGCGAGAGCAACCGTCCGCTCAAGTCACTCTCCGACTCACTCAAGGGTAAGCAGGGCCGCTTCCGTCAGAACCTTCTCGGTAAGCGTGTCGACTATTCAGCGCGTTCGGTTATCGTCGTTGGTCCTGAACTTAAGATGGGAGAGTGCGGTTTGCCCAAGCTGATGGCTGCCGAGCTCTACAAACCATTTATCATCCGCAAGCTCATCGAGCGTGGCATCGTCAAGACTGTCAAGAGCGCCAAGAAGATAGTAGACCGTCGTGAGCCCGTCATCTGGGACATCCTCGAGAATGTCATGAAGGGTCACCCCGTGCTCCTCAACCGTGCTCCTACACTGCACCGTCTGGGTATCCAGGCCTTCCAGCCCAAGCTCATCGAGGGCAAAGCCATCCAGCTCCACCCGCTGGCATGTACTGCGTTCAACGCCGACTTCGACGGTGACCAGATGGCTGTCCACCTTCCCTTGAGCAACGAGGCTGTACTCGAGGCACAGATACTGATGCTCCAGAGCCACAACATCCTCAACCCTGCCAACGGCGCTCCTATCACCGTGCCTTCTCAGGACATGGTGCTCGGTCTCTACTATATCACCAAGCTCCGTCCCGGAGCCAAGGGCGAGGGCCTGAGCTTCTACGGTCCCGAAGAGGCCATCATCGCCTACAACGACGGCAAGTGCGACCTTCACGCTCCTGTTAAGGTGCTCGTCGACGATATCGTTGAGGGTCAGCCCGTCAAGCATATTGTCGAGACCTCTGTTGGCCGCGTGGTAGTCAATCAGATTATCCCCGATGAATTGGGCTTCGTCAATGAAATCATCTCCAAGAAGTCACTCCGTGGCATCATCGCCCGCGTTATCAAGGCAGTCGGTATGGCTCGCGCCTGCGCCTTCCTTGACGGCATCAAGAACCTGGGTTACCACATGTCCTATGTAGCCGGTCTGTCGTTCAACCTCGACGATATCATCATCCCTGTAGAGAAGGAGGCTATCGTAGAGAAGGGACAGCGCGAGGTCGAGGAGATTACCAACAACTATAACATGGGTTTCATCACCGACAACGAGCGTTACAACCAGGTTATCGATGCCTGGACCCACGTCAACGACGAGTTGGGTGATGTTCTGATGAAGGAAATGACCGAAGCCGACCAGGGCTTCAACGCCGTATACATGATGCTCGATTCCGGAGCCCGTGGTTCTCAGGACCAGATCAAGCAGCTCTCCGGTATGCGTGGTCTGATGGCCAAGCCCCAGAAGGCCGGTGCCGAGGGCGCTCAGATTATTGAGAATCCTATCCTCTCCAACTTCAAGGAGGGTATGTCTGTGCTCGAGTACTTCATCGCTTCCCACGGTGCCCGTAAGGGTCTTGCCGATACCGCCATGAAGACTGCCGACGCCGGTTACCTTACCCGTCGTCTGGTCGACGTGTCTCACGATGTCATCATTACCCAGGAAGACTGCGGTACACTGCGTGGCCTCGAGTGCCGTGCGCTCAAGAATGGCGACGAGATTGTATCTTCTCTCGGCGAGCGCATCCTCGGCCGTGTGTCTGTCCATGACATCATCCATCCCACCACTGGCGAGCTCATCTGCGCAGCCGGTGAGGAAATCAATGAGGAGAAGGCCGACATCATCGAGAAGTCACCCATCGAGATGGTAGAGATCCGCTCCGTACTTACCTGTGAGAGCAAGCGCGGTATCTGCGCCAAGTGCTATGGCCGCAACCTCGCCACCTCGCGTATGGTACAGCTGGGCGAAGCTGCCGGTGTCATCGCCGCTCAGGCCATCGGTGAGCCTGGTACACAGCTTACACTGCGTACATTCCACGCCGGTGGTGTGGCTGGTAATGCAGCCGCCAACGCCAGCATCGTTGCCAAGAACGACGCCCGCATCGAGTTTGAAGAGGTGCGCGACGTTCCCTTCCGCGACGACGAGTCCAAGGATTGCCGTATGGTCGTAAGCCGTCTGGGCGAGATCCGATTCATCGACCCCAATACCGATATCGTCCTCTCTACCCTCGACCTGCCCTACGGTTCTATCCTCTACAACAAGCACGGCGACATCGTCAAGCAGGGCGACCTCATCGCCAAGTGGGACCCCTTCAATGCGCTCATCGTTACCGAATATGCCGGTACACTGCGCTTCAACGACGTCATCGACGGTGTTACCTTCAAGGCCGAGACCGACGATACCACCGGTCTTTCCGAGAAGATTATCATCGATGCCAAGGACCACACCAAGGTTCCTACCTGCGATGTGCTCGACGCCGACGGCAATGTGCTCGGTACCTACAACTTCCCCGTAGGCTGTCACGTAGTGGTAGAAGACGGGCAGAAGGTATCTACCGGTGCCACCCTCGTTAAGATTCCACGTGCCGTAGGAGGTGCTGGTGACATCACCGGTGGTCTCCCACGAGTTACCGAGCTCTTCGAGGCCCGCAACCCCTCTAACCCCGCAGTCGTTTCTGAGATCGATGGCGAGGTCACTATGGGCAAGCTCAAGCGTGGTAACCGCGAGATCATCGTTACGCCCAAGCACGGCGAACCCCATAAGTATCTTGTCAATCTGAGCAAGCAGCTGCTCGTGCAGGAGCACGACGCCGTGCGTGCCGGAACTCCACTCTCCGACGGTGTCATCACTCCCAATGACATCCTTGCCATCAAGGGTCCCACCGCCGTACAGGAGTACATCGTCAACGAGGTACAGGATGTTTACCGCCTCCAGGGTGTGAAGATCAATGACAAGCACTTCGAGATTATCGTGCGTCAGATGATGCGCAAGGTTCAGATTAATGATCCGGGCGACACCACATTCCTTGAGCAGGAGCTCGTAGACAAGCTCGACTTCGCCGAGGAGAATGACCGCATCTGGGGCAAGAAGGTAGTCACCGACGCCGGCGACTCCGAGAACCTCAAGGCTGGTCAGATTATCACCCTCCGCAAGCTGCGCGACGAGAACTCAAGCCTCAAGCGCCGCGACCTGCGCCTCGTCCAGGTGCGCGATGCCGTCCAGGCCACAGCCACCCAGATACTCCAGGGTATCACCCGTGCTGCCCTCGGTACCAAGAGCTTCATGTCTGCCGCTTCGTTCCAGGAGACCACCAAGGTGCTCAACGAGGCAGCCATCCGTGGCAAGCAAGACCGCCTCGAGGGTATGAAGGAGAATGTTATCTGCGGTCACCGCATCCCCGCCGGTACAGGTCTGCGCCAGTTTGACAAGCTCATCGTTGGTTCGCGTGAGGATTACGAGCGCATCGAGGCCAACAAGAAGAACATCCTCGACATCGACGTCAAAGACAGCAACATCTAAGGTTTTTCCCTTGATTACAACATAAGCGAGAGCCGCCGGCCCACTTAGGGCCATGCGGCTCTCGCTTTTTTCAATGACACAGCCGTTATTGAGTTTTGTATGGAGCCCCAGACTGCTTGATCATGCGATTTGGAGCATTATCCGCCGGCTGCATGACGGCTACGCCGTAGCTCTGCAGATTGCTGTGGAGTCGGCAGAATTGTTAAAAATGTTAATTCCCGTTTGGTTTCATCCGCCTTATGTGTCTTATTGGTGTAACAAAGCCACAGTACAATGACCGAAAACCAGTTCATCAGCCTTGTCCCGCGACTGCGCCAGGTGGCGCTCACCGCAGCTGTCGGCGCCGGAAGTGATGCCGAAGGCGCCGAGGATGTCGCCCAAGACACGATGATACGCCTGTGGCAACTCCTTGCCGCGTTGGAGCGTGTCGAGTCGCCCGAAGCCCTCACTGCCACCATCGCCCGTCGCCTGGCTCTCAATGCCTGCCGTCGCCAGTCATCCCGCCTCCCTCTTGCCGACGCCCTCCGCCAGCTTGCCGCTTCGGTTTACGCCCAGCCCGATGTCAGCCTTCAGCACCACGAGAACCTCGAGTGGCTCGACAGTCAGATGCGGCGCCTGCCCTCAGTACAGCAGCAGGTTTTCTACATGCGTCAGGTCGAGCACCGCAGCCACGACGAGATAGCCCGCATCGTGGGCATAGCCCCCAAGTCGGTCAGCACCCTCTTGGCGAGAGCCCGCAAAGCGATTTATGAAGAATTGGACAAACGTAGATAAAGCCTTATGAGAAATCCCGATTATGCCACCATAGCCCGGCTCCTTGAGCGCTACATGCAGGGCACCACGTCGCTCAGCGAAGAGCAGACGCTGGAGCGTTTTTTCCGCACCGCCACTGATATTCCTGTCGAGTGGGCCACCTTCAGACTCATGTTTACCGCCTATGCCGCCCCCAGCCCCAAGTCTCGTGCGCTTACCCTGCGCCGGATGATGCCCTGGATGGCAGCAGCCTCAGTCGTGGCAGCCGTGGTCATCGCCGTGTGCCGTTTAGCTCCTTCCGACACCGCCTCCACCACTGCCCAAGCCATCCCCACTGCCATCCCCGTAGCTGAGCCGCTCCCCGCCCGTGTGGT
>NZ_NPJL01000045.1:0-384 GCF_002251325.1 Prevotella sp. P4-67 | reverse complement strand
CAAGAAACTGGGCGCAGTTAAGCCCACAGGTTAATTGAACGCCGAGTCAGACAGTCCTATAGCTCAGTTGGTTAGAGCGCCACACTGATAATGTGGAGGTCGGCAGTTCAAGTCTGCCTGGGACTACGCATCGGCAAGATGACCGATATAATGCTACTCTCAATTATGGGGGATTAGCTCAGCTGGCTAGAGCACCTGCTTTGCAAGCAGGGGGTCAACGGTTCGAATCCGTTATTCTCCACTCCGGGGCATGTCCCCGAAAAGATCTTTGACATATTGACACAAGCAAGACTGTAGAACAGAAGTTCAAGACTTCTAACAACAAACAGAAAGCTGAAAGTATGAGCGAAAGACAGGCGAATATATTTATTTGTCCTATCTACG
>NZ_NPJL01000044.1:0-30548 GCF_002251325.1 Prevotella sp. P4-67 | reverse complement strand
GGGGATGACTCGGGCGGCACGGAGAGCAGGGAGAAGAGCGCAATTTGCATCTCCGACCTGCAATAAATGGCAAAAACGGGCTGTATGTCAGATTATATGGCTATCTTTGCAGAAGATAGGCGGCACCTCAGCCATCTAAGCGAGCTTATGGCGTTCGGTTTGCACTATCTTTGCAAAAGACAGCAATACAGTTGACTTAAACAATACAATTATCATGAAACAAAGAAGGACAATATTAGTAATGTTATGCCTGATGCTTGTCACGGGCGTAACGGCAAAGCTGAAGTTGCCGGCAGTGATAACCGATCACATGGTGATACAGGCCGGCGAGGCAGTAAACGTATGGGGTTGGGCCGACAAGGGTCAGAAGGTGACGGTGACGATAGACAACCACCGCACCACCGTGCGCACGGCGAAAGACGGCACATGGCTCGCCGTGCTGCCGGCGATGAACTATGGCGGGCCCTACACCATGACCGTGACCACAGGGAAGGAGAGCCTGACCGTGAGCGACATCCTCGTGGGCGAGGTATGGGTAGCGAGCGGCCAGTCCAACATGGAGTTCCGACTGTGCAGCGCCGACAACGCCGAGGAGGCTGCGCTCTCTGCCCACAACAGCGGCATCAGAGTGTTCACGGTGGAACGCACGATGGCAAAGACTCCCCAAGCCGATGTCGTGGGTAGCTGGACGGTATCTACCCCCGAGACGGTGGGCGACTTCACCGCCGTGGGCTACCTCTTTGCCCGCGAACTCGCCAAGCGGCTCAACTGCGCCGTGGGCATCATCAACACCTCGTGGGGAGGCACCGACATTGAGACCTGGATGAGTCCCAAGGCGATAGAGTCGTTCCCCAAATACAACCCGCTGGTAGAAGAGATGCGCACCGCCGACCTCGACGCCCAGGCCAAGCGTTGGCAGGTGCTCAAAGCCAAGTTTGACAAGGCCGTAAGGGAAGAGTGTGGCGAGCGCGATGGCTGGTATCGCACCGACTTTGACAAGAGCGACTGGCAGAGACTTGAAGTACCGGGACTGTGGACCATCGACACGCTCGCCAAGATGGACGGCGTGGTATGGACCACCACCCAGTTTGATGTGCCCGAAGAGTTGACCGGCAAGGAGGCCACCCTCTACATGGGCATGATAGACGATGACGACGTGACCTGGGTCAACGGCCAGCGCATAGGCGAAACCAAGGGATTTACCGTCAAGCGCACCTACACCATACCTGCCGGCGTGCTCAAGGCAGGCAAGAACGAGCTGACCGTGAAAATCATCGACGACCACGGTGGCGGCGGTTGCTACGGCCCGCGCTATCTCTACTTCATCCGCGTGGGCAGCCAGCGCATTCCCATCCTCAAGCATCCGTGGAAATACCGCATCTCTGCCGTCAAAGACCTCGAAGGCTTCGTGCCCGACAATCCCAACAAGTATCCCTCGCGTCTCTACAACGCTATGGTTGCCCCCATCTGCCGTTATGGCATCAAGGGCGTCATCTGGTATCAGGGCGAGAACAATGCTAACCGTGCCCAGGAGTACTACCGCCTCTTCCCTGCCATGATCAACGACTGGAGAGAGCAGTGGAAGCGGCCTGAGATGCCGTTCTATTGGGTTCAGCTAGCCAATTTCATGAAGGCTGTCGACACACCGGCGGAGAGCAGCTGGGCCACGTTGCGCGATGCGCAGAACGCCACGCTCAGCCTGCCTCATACGGGTCAGGCAGTAATCATCGATGTGGGCGAGGCCGACGACGTGCACCCCAAGGACAAGCAGACCGTGGCCAACCGTCTGTCGCTCATGGCTCTCAACCATGAGTATGGAATGCACGATGTCTATTGCGACAGTCCCCAGCCCGTAAGAGCCGAGCGTACTGCCGACGGCAACATACTGCTCACCCTCCGCAACGAAGCCGAGACGCTCGTCTGTCACGACCGCTACGGCTATGCTTGCGGTTTCGCCGTGGCAGGTGCCGATGGCGTCTACCGCTGGGCCAAGGGCGAAGTGGCGGCGCCCAACCAGGTAAGGCTAACCACCCCCAAGGGCGTCGTGCCGATGATGGTAAGATATGCCTGGGGCGACAACCCCGACGACGCCAACCTCTACAACTCTGCCGGGCTGCCCACCACCCCATTCCAAATCAAGGTGGAACCTGCCAAGGTCAAGGCAGAGCCCGCCAAGCCATAAACTACCACGACCGTATAACCCTTGCCGCACATATCTTTCATCCGCGGCAAGGGTTATACCGTCTTTATCACTGGCAGAATAGGTCCCGATGGTAAAAAAAGGGACAATTCTCTTTGTATTGTTTTCGGTTTTCACTACCTTTGTCCACATATTATATATTATAGATGAAAGAATTTGTAATTTCAGAGGTAAAAGCAGAGACTGCTATACTGGTGGGACTCATCACCAAAGACCAGGACGAAGAGAAGACGACAGAATACTTAGACGAATTGGAGTTTCTGGCCGATACGGCTGGAGCGGTGACCGTAAAGCGGTTTACCCAGAAAGTGAACGGCCCCAATACGGTGACCTACGTGGGCAAGGGTAAACTGGAAGAAATCAAGCAGTATATAGAAGACGAAGAAGACAACGACCGGGAAATCGGTATGGTTATCTTCGATGACGAGCTGTCTGCCAAGCAGATGCGCAACATCGAGAACGAGCTCAAGGTGAAGATCCTGGACCGCACGAGCCTCATCCTCGATATCTTTGCCATGCGCGCACAGACCGCCAACGCCAAGACTCAGGTCGAACTGGCGCAATATCGTTACATGCTGCCTCGTCTGCAGCGCCTCTGGACCCACCTTGAGCGTCAGGGTGGTGGCTCTGGTTCGGGCGGTGGCAAGGGAAGCGTGGGACTGCGCGGCCCTGGTGAGACCCAGCTCGAGATGGACCGCCGTATCATCCTGCAGCGCATCACGCTGCTCAAGCAGAGACTGCTGGAAATAGACAAGCAGAAGACTACACAGCGCAAGAACCGCGGCCGCATGGTGCGCGTGGCGCTCGTGGGCTATACCAACGTGGGCAAGTCGACCATCATGAACCTCCTGGCCAAGAGCGAGGTATTCGCCGAGAACAAGCTCTTTGCCACCCTCGACACCACGGTGCGCAAGGTGGTGATAGACAATCTCCCCTTCCTGCTCGCCGATACCGTAGGATTTATCCGCAAGCTGCCCACCGACCTGGTAGACTCCTTCAAGTCGACCCTCGACGAGGTGCGCGAAGCCGACCTGCTGGTCCACGTGGTAGACATCTCCCACCCCGACTTCGAGGAGCAGATAGAGGTGGTCAACCAGACCCTCAAGGACCTCGACTCGGCCGACAAGCCTATGATGCTTGTCTTCAACAAGATAGACAATTACCACTGGGTCGAGAAGGAGGCAGACGACCTCACCCCGATGACCCGCGAAAACGTTACGCTCGACGAGCTGCGCCGTACGTGGATGGCCAAGATGAGCGACAACTGTATCTTCATCTCTGCCCGTGAGCGAGAGAACATAGACCACTTCCGCGATGTGCTTTATCGCAAAATCCGCGAGCTCCATGTTCAGAAATATCCCTACAACGACTTTTTATATCCATCTGAAGAATAAGTATAACTTTTTTATCCATGAACTATGCAGCGACTATTAAGCGAACAGGAGATTAATATCCTGGAACTCAATGGCTGCCAGGCTGAAGACTGGACTGCCGTAAGCGTGAGCGAAGATTTCACGCCCGACTATCTGCGCAACGTGATGTTCTACGGCGACGTCAGCCTTGGCGTCTTCGAGCGTACCATTGAGGTGACCCCCGGCTTCAGCAAGCACTCGGGCATACGCAATGCCACCCTGCGCAATGTGACTATCGGCGACAACTGTCTGATAGAGAACATAGGCAACTACATCAACAACTACACCATCGGAGCCAACTGCTACATCTCCAACGTCTGTGTGATGGAGACCATCGAGGGCGCCACCTTCGGCCAGGGCAACGTGGTGTCGGTGCTCAACGAGGTGGGCGAAGGCAACATCATGATGTTCGGACTCCTGAACAGCCAGTTTGCCGCCTTCATGGTCAAGCACCACAGCGACCATCACCTGCGCGACACCATCTATCGGCTCATACGCGAGGAAATCAACTGCACCATGCCCGACCGTGGCACCATCGGCGAGAGAGTCAAGATTGTCAACACCAAGGAAATCATCAACTCGGTGATAGGGCCCGACTGCGAGATAAGCGGTGCCTCGCGACTCAGCGACTGCACCCTGCAGAGCGTAGGACAGCCCGTCTATATCGGCACAGGTGTAATCTGTGAAAACTCCATCATCTCCGACGGCTCGTCGGTCATCAACTCGGTCAAGATGCAAGACTGCTTTGTGGGCGAAGCCTGCAAGATAAGCAACGGATTTACCGCCTCGCAGAGCATCTTCTTCGCCAATTCATATATGAGCAACGGTGAAGCCTGCGCCGCCTTCTGCGGACCCTTTACCGCCTCACACCACAAGAGTTCGTTGCTCATCGGCGGACAGTTCTCTTTCTACAACGCCGGTTCTGCCACCAACTTCTCCAACCATGCCTACAAGATGGGCCCCATGCATTACGGCATACTCGAGCGAGGTGCCAAGACAGCCAGCGGAGCCTATATCCTGATGCCCGCCAAGATAGGCACGTTCTCCGTGTGCTTCGGCAAACTGATGTATCATCCCGATACGCGTTGCATACCGTTCTCCTACCTCATTGCCTATGGCGACACGATGTATCTCTCGCCCGGACGCAACCTCACCACGGTAGGTCTGTATCGCGACATACGCAAGTGGCCCAAGCGCGACATACGTCCGCTGAGCAAGCACCGCAGCATCGTCAACTTCGACTGGCTCTCGCCCTTCTCCGTCAACGAGGTCATACAGGGCAAAGCCATCCTGGAGCGGCTGCGCGAGGCATCGGGCGACAACGTGTCGACCTACAACTACCACATGTATGTCATCAACGCCGCCTCGCTGCGCATGGGCATCAGCCACTACGACATGGCGCTGCGCATCTATATGGGTGCCGTGGTCAAGCGTGTGCTCAAGCGCTACGGAGCCGTAGAGCCACCCGCATCGACCATAGGCGAAGGTGCCTGGAGCGACCTCTCAGGACTCTTGCTGCCCGAGAGCGAGGAACAGCGGCTTATCGAGCAGATTAAGGACGGCACCCTCGACGACGTGCAGAGCATCATCGACGAGTTTGTGGCCATCGACAGCCGTTATCGCGACTATCAGTGGGCGTGGACTTACAGACTTATACTCGACTATTACCACATAGACCACATCACCCAAACCGACATAGACCGCATACATACCGACTATGTAGAGGCGCGCCGTATGTGGATAAGCGAGATACGCAAGGACGCCGAGAAGGAGTTCAATATGGGCGACGTGGAGCGCGAGGTCTTCGACGACTTCATCAATCTGCTCGACCACGAGATAGACTACGAGAACTGACGCCACTGTCAAAAAGTATGTTAAAATCGTCACAATTCCAGCCGTTCATGCGTCTATTATAATAATAGGTAACAATATTATCATCAAATATCAATATGAACAGAACCTTTATGAGTATGCTGGGCCGCGGCCTGGCTTTAGGTTTGGTCCTGCTGGCCTCGGCACTGCAAGCCATCGCCAAGGACTACAAGTACCAGACCGTGAAGGGCGACCCCATGAAGAGTCGCATCTACACGCTTGACAATGGTCTGAAAGTGTACCTGAGTGTAAACAAGGAGAAGCCACGCATCCAGACCTACATCGCCGTGCGCACCGGCTCGCGCAACGACCCAGCCGAGACCACCGGTCTGGCTCACTATCTGGAGCACCTTATGTTTAAGGGAACCTATCAGTTTGGCACCACCGACTACGCCAAGGAGAAGCCCTACCTCGACGAGATAGAGCAGCGCTACGAGAGCTACCGCAAGATGACCGACCCCGAGCAGCGACGCAAGGCCTATCACGAGATAGACTCGGTATCGCAGCTGGCAGCCCGCTACAACATCCCCAACGAGTACGACAAGCTCATGTCGTCTATCGGAGCCGAGGGCACCAATGCCTACACCAGCAACGACGTGACCTGCTATGTCGAGGACATTCCCTCCAACGAGGTGGTCAACTGGGCCAAAATCCAGAGCGACCGCTTCAAGCACATGGTGATACGCGGTTTCCACACCGAGCTCGAGGCTGTCTACGAGGAGTTCAACATAGGACTCGCGCAGGACAACCGCAAGATGTGGGGAGCACTCAACAAGCTGCTCTACCCCACCCATCCCTACGGCACGCAGACCACCATCGGCACACAGGAGCACCTGAAGAACCCCTCGATAGTCAACATCAAGAACTACTTCAGCCGCTACTACGCACCCAACAATGTGGCTATCTGCATGGCGGGCGACATGGACCCCGACAAGGTCATCGCCACCATCGACCAGTACTTCGGCGACTGGAAGCCCAATACCAACCTCAGCCGTCCGGAGTACGCGCCAGAGAAGCCCATCACCGCCCCACGCGACAGTAGCGTCGTTGGCCAGGAGGCCGAGATGGTGGCTATGGCATGGCGTATGCCCCAGGCCAACAGTGCCGCTGCCGACACGCTCGAGCTCATGGGCCGACTGCTCTACAATGGCAAGGCGGGTCTGATAGACCTCAACCTGGTACAGCCCATGAAGATCATGGGTGCCTATGCCGGCTACCAGGGTCTGCACGACTACGGCAGCTTCAACCTCATCGCCATCCCCGTAAAGGGACAGAAGCTCGAAGACACCCGAGCCCTGCTGCTCGACCAGATGGAACGACTGAAGAAGGGAGAGTTTGACGACAATCTGCTCGCATCGGTCATCAACAACTACAAGGTGCAGCAGTATCGCGCCCTGGAGAGCAACGACTCGCGCGCCGACATGTTTGTAAACGCCTTCATCAACGACCAGAAGTGGGAAGATGTGGTGACCAGCCTCGACCGCGTGTCGCGCATTACCAAAGACCAGATTGTGGCTTTTGCCAACCGCTACTTCTCGCCCGAGAGCGTAGTGACCGTCTACAAGCGTCAGGGTGTAGACTCTACGCAGAAGAAGATAGACAAGCCAGCCATCACCGCCATCCCCAGCAACCGAGAGTATCAGAGCCAGTTCCTCACCGACATCAAGAACGCTAAAGTGGAGCCCATCCAGCCCCAGTTTGTAGACTTCAAGCGCGACCTCACCTTCGCCAAGACCAAGAAGGGACTGCCCATCATCTACAAGCACAACACCGAGAACGGACTCAGCACCATGGTAATGCGTTGGGAGTTTGGCTCATCGGCCGACAACCGCTACCCCATTGCCACAGACTACCTCAGCTACATCGGTACCAAGAGCAGGACGCTGGCCGACATCAACAAGGAGCTGTACCAGCTGGGATGCCAGACCCGCTTCAGCGTGGGTACATACAACCTGAGCCTCATCATCAGCGGTCTGGACGAGAACCTGCCCAAGGCGCTCGCCATAGCCGAGGACATGATGCACAACGCCAAGGCCGACAAGCAGGCCTATGACGACGTGGTAGGTCTCTATGTCAAAGACCGCGAAGACAGCAAGAAGAACCAGCGCGCCAACTTCAACGCCCTGCGCGCCCTGGCTCAGTATGGCGAGTACAACAGCCAGCTCAACCGGATGAGCATTGACCAGATGCGTGCCACCGACCCACAGACCCTGATCGACCTCATCAAGGCACTGCCCGGATACAAGCACGAGATACTCTACTATGGCCCACGCAGCGTCAAGGACCTTACAGCCATCATCGACAAGCAGCACGCCACTCCCAAGAAGATGGCTGAGCCGCTCAAGAACCGCGACTACATGGAGCAGACCACTCCACAGAACGAGGTGTGGATTGCGCCCTACGACGCCAAGAACATCTATCTCGTAATGTATCACAATGAGAACAAGTCGTGGAACCCCGACGAGGCAGCAGTAAGCTCCCTCTTCAACGAGTACTTCGGCGGAGGCATGAACACCGTAGTCTTCCAGGAGCTGCGCGAGGCACGCGGACTGGCATACAGCGCCAGCGCGTTCTACAACAACTCGCCAAAGCCCGGACATCCAGAGTACGGAATTACCTATATCATCTCGCAGAACGACAAGATGATGGACTGCATACGCACCTTCAACGAGATACTCGACACCATCCCGCAGAGCGACAAGGCGTTCAACCTGTCCAAGCAGGCGCTCACCAAGCAGCTGGCAAGCAACAGAGTCACCAAGTTTGGTGTCATCAACGCCTATCTCGAAGCCCGCTTCAAGGGTATCGATTACGACCTCAACGAGAAGATTTACCAGGCACTGCCCGGCGTGACCCTCAAGGACGTGGTCGACTTTGAGCAGCGCACCATGGCCAAGAAGCCCTACCGCTACATCATCCTGGGCGACGAGAAGAGCCTCGACATGAAAGCCCTCGAGAAGATTGGCCCCATCCACCGCGTGACCACCGAGCAGATATTCGGTTATTAATATCCACACGTTACCCTATAACGACCTCGGCAGCGCCCTGTGGCGCTGCCGAGGTTTTCTTTTCAACACCCGACATGAAAACCAGAACCATTGCCATCATCATCGCCTTGCTGCAGACCATCGCCGCAGCATGCCAGAGCGAAAGCACCCTGTATGGGCATGCCATGAACTTTGCCCGACAAGGCTGCAAAGACAGCCTCTTCTACAGTCTCGACCGTATGGCCACTCTCTACGGAGCCCGGGATGCTGACCTCTTGCCCGAACTGCTGCTCGAGCCTCGGTTAAGGCCCTACCACAGCGACAGCCGATGGATCCAGGTCAAAGACCGATTGCGCAAGGCAAGGATAGAAGCAGCATCAGAGTCGCCGCGACCATGCCAGACCGACACTGCCACCAAGCTCAACAACACCCCCATCGTAAACAGCTACGACATAGACCTGACCATAAACGTTGCCGCCAAGCGCATCGATGTGCGGGCCGACATTGACATCGACTTCCGTGGCAACAGCCATGCCGACCTCTATCTGTGGCGGCATACCCAGCTGTCCCAAGTGGCTGTCAATGGACAAGCCGCCCGCTACGAGTTTGCAAAAAACATCGAGGCACCCTGGATAAGCCCATCGGGACGGCTGCGCATAGACGCCGGGACAGCGCGGGGAGCGGCGCGCATCACCACTGCCTATACCTGCCGGCTCGACAGCATACCCGAAGATGGTTTTGCCGCCTGCGACAGCAGTCTGGTCATGCTCACCTACTACATGGGGTGGTATCCGATAGACATCGACCACGAGACGTCGACCGCCAACATCGACATCCACATCACCCCAGGCTTCGAGCTTACCGGCTCGGGCATCATCAGCCGCAAGGCCGACTCCTGGCATATGGCGCAGCCCTGGGAGGGCTTCGACTACACCATCATCGCCTCGCCCGACCTCAAGCAGAAAACCGTCAGCCACAACAAGCGTAAGATTGAGGTGGTATCGCTGGGATTCCCCGACGCCGATGCCGACTCGGTAGCTGTCCGCAGTGCTGAGATAATGGACTACTACACCCGTCTGTACCGCCTTGAGCCCAACGGGCGACAGCTGCGTATATTCCTCTTTCCTGCAGGGGGCGGCGGTGCCTACAGCCGACGCAATTTCATCGTCTGCTGCTGTCAGCGCTACAACGAATGGCTGTACCAGCTGCTTGCCCATGAGATTGGGCACTTCTGGTGGTCATCGGCACCCACTGACCAGTGGGAAGACTGGCTCAACGAGAGCTTTGCCCAGTACAGTTCGCTGTGCGCCATAAAGCAGCACTTGGGGTCTGCCGTCTTTGATGACTATATAGAGGCTTACCGCGAGTGGGCACGCACAGCTTGCCCCATCAAGGGCCTGGCCCGCCAGGCCGAGGGCTCGCAGCACACTTTCTACCACAAGGGTGCTATTCTGCTCTACGACCTGCAGCAGCGCATCGGCGACAAGGCTTTCTTCGACCTCATGCACCATCTTGCTGCCAAGCGCATAGGCAGCCAGCACGACTTCGAGGCTGAGACAAGCCGACGGCTGAGCCATGACGACTGCCTCTGGATAGAGCGCCGACTGAACCAGTAGCACCATCCATAGCGCAAGGGCGATGACGCCCGCCAGCATACTGACCCTACAAGACCACGAGAGCAGCCCCCACAGGCTGCTCTCTGTCGTTGGCGGCGCTCTGCCGGGCCCACTGGCTGAGCCACTGAGCCACATTGGCGGCTCGTGTCATACGATACGTGAGCCCGTGACTTATGTTACGAGGACACGTATCGTAAGGCACGTGAGCCCGTAACATAAGATACGAACCGACAGAGGTCACCAGAAAGTCGGCAGACGCCTGCTGCACAACCCCTTGCGACGCCCCGACGCCTCGCAAGGGCATGATGGCGATGGCGGGGCGTAACGCGGGGGCTGCAAGGGGGCTATCCTAAAGTTTAGGGGCATGAGTACACGCCATGTCGGATATTTTATATACCTTTGCACCCGATTACAATTATAAGAGTGTTAATAGGATAACCCTTCATCGTGTAAATTATGGTCAGACAATGCTTCATCCTCTTCGGATGTATGGCTGCGGGCGAGCTGATAACGATGCTCACCGGAGTGAAACTGCCTTCAAGCATCATAGGTATGCTGCTGCTCACGCTGCTGCTGAAGGTAAAAGTGATAAAACTGGAATGGGTAAGAGGTCTTACCGACTTCCTGATAGCCAATCTGGGCTTCTTCTTCGTGCCGCCAGGCGTTGCGCTGATGCTGCACTTCGACCTGATTAGGGCAGAGCTCCTGCCCATCGTCGGCGCCACACTGGTAAGCACCGCCCTGGTGCTGCTGGTCACGGGCCACACCCACCAGGTGGTGGCAAAGGGCGAGAAGAAGATTACGAACAAAATCAAGGACAAGATGGAAGAAAGGAGCAAGCATGATTGACCAAATCCTGACCAACGAGTACTTCCTCCTGGCGCTCACCTTCGGCATCTACCAGGGTGCCAAGATGCTGCAGCGCCGCACGGGGTCCATCCTGCTCAACCCTATACTGATAGCGATAGGGCTGATGATAGCGTTTCTCACAGCTTGCGACATACCCTATGACACCTACCACAAAAGCGGACAGATGATAGAGTTCTGGCTGAAGCCTGCGGTGGTAGCTCTGGGAGTGCCGCTCTATCTGCAGCTGTCGCAGATCAAGAAGCAGATATTGCCGATACTGGCTTCGCAGATGATGGGGTGCATCGTGGGCATCATCAGCGTGGTGGCGACAGCGCGCATGCTCGGCGCCTCGCGCGAGGTGGTGGCGTCGCTCGCCAGCAAGTCGGTGACCACGCCTATAGCGATGGAGGTGACGCAGACACTGGGCGGCATACCGTCGCTCACGGCAGCCATCGTCGTGATAACCGGACTCATAGGCGGCGTGGTGGGCTTCAAGCTCATGGCGGTGGGCCATATACACAACCCCATGGCCAAGGGCCTGTCGCTCGGAGCGGCATCGCATGCCGTGGGCACATCGGTGGCGATGGAGCGCGACGAGTTTGTGGGAGCCTACGCCAGCCTCGGACTCACGCTCAACGGCATACTGACCGCGCTGCTTACCCCCTCCGTCGTCGAGTTGATGAGCTGAGAGCGCCCAGCAGCATACGGTCTATAGGAACCTAACAATAAGAGCAGCCCCGATGGGCTGCTCTTGTCGTTAAGGCCATGACGGCCGATATATCTGTGTAGAGAGAGGGGCTCTACTCGTTGAATGTCACGCAGGCGGGCATCTTGGTCAGTGGCTTCTGGGCAAACGGACAGCCAATGAACATCATGTAGACATCGTCGGGTATGTCCTTGTACTGCACGCCGATGGCTGCCTTGCGCAGAGACTTGCAGTTCTTGAACGCCCACATGTCTAACGCCACGCGGTTGGGCAGCGAGACCGAAGTGAGTCTGTTGCAGTCCTCAAAAGCGCCACTCCGTATCTCCTTGAGGCTCTCGGTCAAGGGTACAGAGGTCATGGCAGTGTTGCAGAATGCGTTTTCCTTGATGACAGCTACCGACTGGGGCAAGTCGACATGGGTAAGCGAGGTGCAGTCTCTAAAGGTAGCTTCCTCCAGCTCGGTGAGGTTTTGTGGCAGGGTCACGCTGGTGAGCGACTTGCAACCCCAGAACACCGTATTCTCCATTGTTTCCACGCGGTTGGGCAATACGGCTTCGGTGAGCCCGGTACAACCCGAGAAGACGCCACGTCCTATGGTCTTCACGCTGTTGGGCAGGACGATGCGCTTGAGTGCGGGATTTGCACCGAAGGCGTGGGAGTCTATCTTGGTCACCGTGGGCGGTATGCTGATTTCTGAGATGCGGGTTTCGTAGAACGCGTGGGTGCCAATGACCTTCAGACCCGGCGAGAGTGTCACCGACCGCATCTTCATGCCTTGGAAGGCGCTTGCGCCGATTTCCGTCACGCGGAAGACGCAACCTGCATAGCGCACAGTGGAAGGCACGGTATAGTCTTTGCCTACCGACTCGTCATTGTCCAGCCTCTCGAGGGTTGCTGTGCGGTCACCGAAGTGCAGATTGAACCACATCTCGCCGATATGCATCTTGTTATCATACGCCGAGTTGCCCTCATACACACGCACCGTAATCTCCTTGGTCTTGCGGTCTATGCTTTTGAAATACTCTACGGTCTTTTCATTCAGCCCTGGGTACAAGGGCGCCAGGTCTGACTGCATGGCATGCTTGAAGAAATCGTCCTCCAGCGGCTCAGCCGCTTCGTAGTAGCCGTCTTCGTTCTCGTGGTCGCTGAGCAGATATTCGACTGCTTTGTCGAGAGCATGATGACGGGCGGAGATTTCATCGTTAATCTGCTCACGACGCACGAGCACCGGCTCGCACGATGGTTTGCCATCCTGGACCCAATTGTTTATCATCGCACACTCTTCGGCGAGGGTGGCGTTGTCCATTTCATATGGGAAAGGGAGTGAAGTAAACCAGTCGGGCTGCTTGGGACACTGCATAGGTGGCTTGGGGGTATGCAAGGTCTTGCGTCCCTCCCACGTCGATGGTCCCAGACCTCGGTAGAGTTTGATGGTGATTTCCTTTTTAGCAGGTTTTACCTCGCGTCGCTGGCCAGTGGCGGCACGACTGGTCGCCTGGGCTCGGGAGCGTCGGCTGTCGCCATTCTGCGAGGCATGGCCGCCGGTCACACGGTTCTTGGCTCTGTTTACTACGCGTTCTGGATTTGAAGCCGCGTCGGTCACGTCTTTCACGGGATTAGGAACGGCATCTTTGATGATTTTCATTCCCTTCTTCTTTAGCTTGTTGAGAAAACCCTGGGCAGGCGCCTCTGTGACTCCGATGGTCAGGCATACAGCCGTCAGGAGTAATAGTCGTTTTGCATTCATATTGCTTTTAGGTATGGTTGCGTATAACGACAAAAGTACTAATTAGCAGAGACACCTGCAAATAAATGTTGACTTTTTTCCCACCTCCGGTGCATTTTTCGATTATCACGCGCCCACTCTGCCAACAAGAAATGAGTAACATGCGCTTCGATATTCTCTATATACTCGCATAAGAAGATACAAAAAGTGATTAGCTTATTTCTTGTCGATATATAACACCTCTTCTTCATTGCTCTCTTCGATGAGCCACTACAAGCAGTTGTTTTTTTACCGCCAACGGCGGACTTTTTGAACGGCCAACGGCCGCTTTTTTTTTACCATGGCGACTGTTGTCGCCATGCAGCGCATGGCGTTGGTGATGGTGGTGATGACAAGGAGGAAAACTCGTTTTCCGACTGGCGTCGCCACCGTCACCAAAAAGGCGAAGCCGACAACAGCCGCCATGGCTTTTTGTGTTTATATCATCCTATATTATGTCCTGCTACAGGTAACGCCTGCAGCTAATCGCAACACACCTGACGGCCTAATGACCATTTGGGGTAATGCGGCAGAGCATTTCTTCGACGATTATGCAAGAAATATCCGGTAAAGTGGCATTGTGTCAGAAATTATTGCTAACTTTGTCATGCCCAACAGGTATGACTCCCACTGCGACAACGGTCATCTCTGCGGGGCGCTGACTTACAACGACAACGACAATAACACATTATAAACAAAACAACATGGCAACTCCAGATTTTAAGTATGCTCCCATGTTCCAGCTTGGCCCGGACACAACGGAGTATCGCCTGCTCAGCACCGAGGGTGTAAGCACTGGCGAATTTGAAGGCAAAGAAATACTGAAGGTAAGCAAGGAAGCGCTCACGCTGTTGGCTCAGCAGGCGTTCCACGACGTAGAGTTCACCCTCCGCCGTGAGCACAACGAGCAGGTGGCTGCCATCCTGCGCGACCCCGAGTCGTCGGAGAACGACAAGTATGTAGCGCTGCAGTTCCTGCGCAATGCCGAGACTGCTGTCAAGGGCATCCTGCCCTTCTGCCAGGATACCGGCACCGCCATCATCCACGGCGAGAAGGGTCAGCAGGTATGGACTGGCTTTGAGGACGAAGAGGCGCTGAGCCGCGGTGTCTACAACACTTTCACCGAGGACAATCTGCGCTACTCACAGAACGCCCCGCTCAACATGTATGACGAGGTCAACACACGCTGCAACCTCCCTGCCCAGATAGACATCGAGGCTGTCGAGGGCGAGGAATACCGCTTCGTGATGGTAGCCAAGGGTGGTGGCTCGGCCAATAAGACCTACTTCTACCCCATGACCAAGGCTACCATCCAGAACGAGGGCACTCTCCTGCCCTTCCTCGTAGAGAAGATGAAGAGTCTGGGCACAGCCGCATGTCCTCCCTACCACATCGCCTTTGTCATCGGCGGCACATCGGCAGAGAAGAACCTGCTCACCGTCAAGCTCGCCAGCATCAAGTATTATGACACGCTACCTACCACAGGCGACGAGACCGGCCGCGCTTTCCGCGACATCGACCTCGAGCAGAAACTCCTCGACGAGGCCCACAAGATTGGACTCGGCGCACAGTTCGGCGGCAAGGCTCTGGCCCACGACATCCGCGTGATACGTCTGCCCCGCCACGGCGCAAGCTGCCCCATCGGTATGGGCGTAAGCTGCTCGGCCGACCGCAACATCAAGGCCAAGATCAACCGTGACGGTATCTGGCTCGAGAAGATGGACACCAACCCCTCTGACCTCATCCCCGAGGAATATCGCCGTCCCGGTGAAGGCGCCAAGGGCATTGAGATAGACCTGGACAAGGGCATCGATGCCGTGCGTGCCGAGCTCACCAAGTATCCCGTCTCTACCCGCGTCAACCTCAAGGGAACCATCATCGTAGCCCGCGACATCGCTCACGCCAAGCTCAAGGCGCGTCTCGACGCCGGCGAGGAGATGCCACAGTACTTCAAGGATCACCCCATACTCTATGCCGGACCCGCCAAGACACCGGCTGGCTATCCCTGTGGCTCAATGGGCCCCACCACAGCCAACCGTATGGACCCCTATGTAGATGAATTCCAGTCTCATGGAGCAAGTCTGGTGATGATAGCCAAGGGCAACCGCAGCCAGATGGTTACCGATGCGTGCGAGAAGCATGGCGGTTTCTACCTCGGCACCATCGGTGGCGTGGCTGCTGTACTCTCGCAGAGCAGCATCAAGAGCATCGAGTGTGTAGAGTATCCCGAACTGGGTATGGAGGCCATCTGGAAGATTGTGGTCGAAGACTTCCCCGCTTTCATCCTCGTCGACGACAAGGGCAATGACTTCTTCAAGCAGCTCAAGCCCTGGACTCCCTGTAACTGCAAGAAAGACTAAGCCTCGGGCTGGTCAATGATATCAGAGGCAGGCACCGTCAAGCTACGGTGTCTGCCTCTTTTTGCTATATCCGTACACTAAGATGACCATATACTTGACCACATCGGGACGCGGCAGGCTTCAGCATATTATTTTCGCCCCGAGCCATCACTTTTCCCCCGATTTCCTTGGCACGTGTGTACATTATTATTATATTTGCAATGTAAACATCTTAACCCCTGACCATGCGCCGCCAGATTGTCATAATGCTGTTGGGGCTCATGACCACTCTGAGCCTCCCTGCTTTCGCCATTGCTGGAAGCAGAGAGAGCAGCCACGCCACCCAACCCTACAAATACATCGGCAAAGAGCTCGACCGCGCCCACGGCCATGACTGGTACGCCCACGGTGCCCGCCACTACGACCCCATCACGGGGAGGTGGAACACCATGGACCCGATGTGCGAGAAGTACTACGGCATATCACCATACTATGCGGATATAGATATTAAAATATTAAATAAAAACTTGTTTAACGGCAAAATAAATTTGGCTTTATGGGCAAAACACTACAGAAATACCTTTTTGCAGGGACGATAATCATATTAGGGTCTTGTATAGTAATGGCGAAGGTATCACATATACAAAAAGAGAAGTGTAAACTGGGAGATAGTATTTCACTACTATCTGTCAAAACAGATGTAGGCTTGCGTAAAAATAATAGGTGACTATATGAATCGTTACAAAAAATATGATTCATATATTGTTGCCAAGTGGTTTAATACACCCTGCATGACAAGAAACATAGAAAAAGGGATATTGGTAGGCCCTGCTTATTATCCTCTGATATATGGTAGAAAGAAAGATACCATCATTATTAACCACAGAGTCGTTTATTTGATAGACTCACTTAATGGTGGAAAGAGAATGTACACAGATGAGCTATTAGACTACCTCGCCACACATTCTCGCGATACTCTCATTGATTCTATGCATGGAACTCCTATTGTGGGCGAAATTCCAAACTTTTTATATCGTGCTATTTATATAGGAAGGAGCAATGGGAAATTATTGGTTCTGACACGGCCAGACACCATATTTTTTTGTGACACGCATAAAGAGTCCTATAAAGTTTACACCGCCAGAAATCAAGAATTAACAGACTTGAAAGAAAACAAAAACTACAGTTCAAAATACCAAAACTTTGTAAAAAAGCAATATTATAATTATAAAGATCGTAAACAATGAGAGTTTTGTTATTATATTTATTTATGTTTGCATTTGTACCATGCCATGCACAAACTTATGAGCAGTATATGAGCAGCAGGTTGAAGGTGAGGGGACTCGACTCTGTAATAGTATATTGCACTTTCTTTTATGATTTCAGGTTCCCTTCTGTCAAAATCAAGATAACCCCTACAAAATATTGTATGAAGATAAGAGCCATATCGCCAGAATGTAGCGATGACGATGACGAATATACAATGCCATTCAAAGTGCGACCGATTATAGAAAAATATATCATACTATCTATAGATTCATTTTTTATCTCAAACACAGCAAGAAAATATGTACTTAAGAAAAAGAAAGAAGGTGGATTTTTTAGTGAATTACCTCCTATTTGGATAGATAGATTCTATAAGAAGAAAGGAAGAGTTACTACTTCAATCGAATCCGAAGGTGTATATGCGAATCGTCCACTTCATATAGGAGACCATCTAATTAAATTAAGTGAGAATTTCAAGTTGCTCATAAGAACATTAAACCATCACATGATTAAAAATCTCCATGATGAAAAGATAGAAAACGAGTATTATGAATGGCTCAAGAATGAAAAAAGAGAAGGCCTTTCAACAAGTGTATATGAATAACAGACATTTAACATAAACGCCTATGTCAACTATGCGTACATACGACGACGGCAGCCACATAGACTACACCTACTCGGCCGACGGGTTGAAGCTGAGGGCCGACTACTACCTGAACCCTTACGCCCCGGCCGTGCCCGACGGTGAGTTCGGCATAGCCTGCGACAGCAGCCTGCTGGTGCACACATGGCGCGAGTACGCCGGCAACAGGGTCTATGAGGACGGCGTGCTCAGCCGTCTGCCCTTCGACGGGGGAAATGTGTCCTTCAGGGACTCAGTCCCCACATGCCACTATTACATCAGGGACTACTTAGATAAGCAAGAAGAAAAAATAGTAACGCTTCCAGAAGTTATAGTTGTTGCTCCTGCCTGTCCAAGAGACAAAGGAGAGCTTCTCATCCCTACTTTTAACACAAATATTAATTATGATGATTACAAAAAATAAATTCTGGGCGAGTTTCATCTTATGCCATTATGCTATCTGCATCATCTGCACTTATTCATGCTCTGACAATCAAAAACGATTTCAAGAAGAAAATGCAGATTGTAAAACAGAAACGTTGAAAATAAAGAAAAATATTCCTCTTGAGGATTTCTCCGTATTTATAGAGAAATTTCATAAGGATAAAGAATTTCAAAAGAAACGCCTTCAAGCCAAAGTTGAAGGTATCAATGGTGACTTGTATATGGAATATTTGGCAAACGGAGATGAATATGCTGACTCGATGATACAGACCTTTGTTTGGGATGAAAAAACTGATTTCGATCTATATTTAAGTCTGGCGGACTCTTGTTGTTATTCCCAGAATTTTAAGAAACGATATACAACACTAAAAGACTCGACCATGGAAGAATATATATATATTCCATATACTGGTTGCTTCTTTAAGAGTTATTTTAAGCGTATTAATGGGGTATGGAAGATGACAGAATTTAATTTTTCAAATTTATAGTACTCAAATAGCTCCCCCATTTTCTAAGTGAGGTCATTCATACTATCATAAGACACGTAAAAAGGAATACACTACTTATATTGGGATAAAAGACAATTTATGTTGGTGAAAAGATGTATATCGCTTCTTGCGTTGTTATTATGCCAACGTCCCTCCTGCAAACAAAAAAAATATGACTGAATAATGGATAAGTTAAAGGTTGTGTGTGAATTATAGCTTGCGATAGTAAGCCGGCACGCACCCGACAGTAACATACAGCAAATCCAATGTGGATGGCACGCACACAACGGTAACATACAGCAAATCCATCGTAGATGAAACGCCCACAACGTCAATAAACGGGAAATCCATCGATGCCGGCACGCACCCAATGATATTATATGAGTCCATCGTTGATGGTACGCACACAATGGAGGAATGGTGTTTGCCCGTGGTGTGTTGTGCGCATACAATGATGGGGTAGCCTATCGTAGATGGTACGCACCCTTGGCAACTCTGTAGGAGTTGCGATTACATAGCCCAGGGTTGCGGGCGAAAGCACGCTACCCTGGGTAAGATACCCCACTATTATTGCAACGCTGTAAGTGTTGCGATTAGCCGAAGGCGTTACCCACAGCAGGAATAGCGAGCTATTGCGAATTAAAAAAACAAAACAATGCGAGCAGTTATTAAAATATCACACCTAAGGGCCTAATGCCGTTTTACGGTAGAGGCTATGGCTCTCAGAGCGCCAAAACATCAAAATCGCGCCAAAGTGATATTCATTATTTATATAGATTTCGTATAAATTAACAGCGGGTATGTTTCACGCACCTCGGGCAGCCCCCGATGCGCTTGCCTTTATGGGCTTTGGGGCGCAAGAGGCACGATGTTTCACTACAGGAGCCAAGCTCACGGCGCCAGAGCGGAAAACGCGCTAAATATCAACCATTTACGCAACCACAATAGCTACCCCGGCAACAACCGCCGCCATCTCAGCGAAAATAGCTGATAATCTGATGGTTGCAGAAATGACAAAAACAAGTAAGAAAAGATAAATTTGCATATCTCGTTTTTTTTTCCGAAATTTGCAGAACTGCAATTAGCAAGCGAGCATACAATGATAAGTCATCTACTTGCTGTGAATCTAATAGCGTGATGATGAATAAAAGATAATTGCTAAACTTAGAGAGACTACAAGATTATTCCGCAGATGAAAGTGACTCCTGACGCCCGTTGGGAAGAGGTTCTTGCGCTGATAAGCGACAGTGTAACCCCCCAGCAATATGCTACGTGGTTCAAACCGTTGGTCTTCCTCCATTACAAGGAGGCAGAACGGACGGTTACTATCCAAGTGGCAAGTCGCTATGTCTGTGAGTATCTCGAAGGCAATTATGTAGAACTTTTCCGCCATGTGCTGCGCCAGGTCTTTGGTGAGCATACGCAGTTGCAATACTTTGTGGCAAAGTCGCAGGACAATGAGATAGGCGAACCGCCGATGATGCAGTCGGAGATGCAGGCTGCCCCAGCCCGACAGCCCCAACGCCAGCGCATGGTGCAGCCTCAGCGCGGCGAAGCGCAGGGGCCTCAGCGACTCGACCCAAGGCTCAACCCGCGGCAGACGTTCGACAACTACATCGAGGGAGCCAGCAACAAGCTGCCCCGGTCGGTAGGACAGTCGATAGCCGAGCACCCCAACAACAGCAAGTTCAACCCCATGTTTATCTACGGTCCCCCGGGCTGTGGAAAGACCCACCTCATCAACGCCATCGGCGTACACGTGTGCAACAAATATCCCGAGAAGCGAGTGCTCTATGTGAGCGCGCGACTCTTTGAGGTACAGTACACCAATGCCGTGATGCGCAAGACCATCAACGACTTCATCCTCTTCTACCAGACCATCGACGTGCTCATCGTCGACGACGTACAGGAGTGGGAGGGCAAGCCTGGCACCCAGAACACCTTCTTCCACATCTTCAACCACCTCTTCATGAACGGCCGACGCATCATCCTTGCCAGCGACCGCTCACCGGTAGAACTCAAGGATATGAACGAGCGTCTGCTCTCGCGATTCTCGTGCGGACTGATAGCCGAGCTGGAGAAACCCAATGAAGAGCTGTGCGTGGACATCCTCAAGTCGAAAATCAGACGTGATGCGCTGAGCATCCCCGATGACGTTATCACCTATATCGCCCAGACAGCCAACGGCAGCGTGCGCGACCTCGAAGGCGTCATCAACTCGCTGCTCGCCTACAGCGTGGTCTACTCGTGCCCCATCAACATGCGGCTCGTCGAGCGCATCATACAACGGGCTATCAAGACAGACAACAGTCCGCTCACCGTCGACGACATCCTCGAGAAGGTCTGCAACCACTTCGGAGTGACCCAGAGCGCCATCTACAGCAAGAGCCGCAAGCGCGACTACGTGGTGCCGCGACAGCTCACCATGTTCTTCACCGCCAAGTATACCAAGATGCCCGCCGCCCGTATAGGCAAGCTCATCGGAGGCCGCGACCACTCCACCGTCATCCACAGTTGCTCGCAGATAGAGAAGCGCATCAAGGTCGACAAGGCCTTCGAAGACGAGGTGATAAGCATCGAGAACTCGTTCAAGTTGAAGAAATAGCCCGCATCGCCCTCCCGTGGCGACGATGACCCACAACAGACATCTATTCACCCCATCCATATCGACGAAGAGGAAGCACCCGAGACAGCAGGTGCTTCCTCTTCTTGTTTCTACCACCCGCAGCACCACCGCCACCATCATCGCCACCACCCTGACCACCTCCACATAGCTGGAGGGTATCTTCACCGAGCGGGAGATGACCTTTACCGCTCCCGAGATGACCTACGCCGCAGCGGAGATGACCTACACCATAAAAATAATTATCCGCAACGCCGGGTTATGGGCATTGCGGATAAGGGTTAATACTATGATGATGATTACTGTCAGCTGCGGTTTTCCGCAGCCTGACTCTCTGCAGCCTGTGTTACAGATGGATGCTCGCACCAGCCATGAGCCACAGTCCGGGCTGACGCACGCCGCCGAGGTCATAGTAGCGGTGAGCGGTCAGATTGTCGGCCTTCAGGTAGAGCTCATAACGGGGCTGGCGCCACAGCAGTTTGGCATCGACCTTGGCATAAGGATGATAGCCGTTCATGCGGTGCTGCCAGCGCATATCCCAACGGGCAGAGAGGGCACGCCAGATGCGGTGAGAGAGCGAGGCTGTAAACTTGTCGCGCAGATATTCCAGCGCGTAGAGCGAGCGATAGATAGGCTCGTCAGTAGCATGGCGCTGGTGGATGCGGGCATAGCCGAGAGTGACTGCCGTGATAGGCGACGAGGCTACCCACTCCGTGGGATGGAGAGCCACCTCTACATTATAGCCCATATTGGTCAGACGGCCTATGTTCATCGCCTTGTACTTGGTGCTTTCGGCTGTGGCATACACCCAGTCTATCATGTCCTTGCCACGGCTGTAGAAGGCACTCGCGGTGGCCTCTACGCCCTGTGTACGGTAGCTCAAACCGGTCTTATAGGTATCGTTGCGCTCGGGTCTGAGCGTGCGGTCGCCCTGCTGCACGCTGTTGGCGGTGTAGAGGTCGGTGTAGGTAGGCATACGAAGTGCCTTGTTCCATGATGCAAACAGTTTCCACGCGTCTGAAGGACGATAACTCAGGTCAATACCGGGATAGAAGCGCATACGGCTGTCAAGTCCGGTATTGCGGTTGGCCAACACGCCGGCAGAGAGGGTAAAACCACCCAGGATGACGTTGTGCTCGGCAAAGAAACTGGCATTGGTGCGGCTGCCCTTGTGGTCGTACTTGCGGTCGCTGCCATGGATGTTCTCCCAGTCGCGCTCTGCCATCAGTTCGCCATAAGCCGTACTCAGAATATGTTCGTGGCGCAGGTCGGCACCCACAGCCGTCTTGCCTAAGAGCCAACTCATGTGGGCGTTGACCGAAGCTCCCATCACGTCGAGGTTGTGATAGTTCTCTCCGGCCTGAGCCCCGGTCTTGCCGTGGATAAGCTGGTAGTGGTCGATGAACTTGTTGTAATACACCGTGGGCTTGATTTCCAGGTCGCGATATACGTTCTTAATTGTCGCGCCCAACGATGTCACCAGATGAGTGGTCTTCTCCCATTGGTCATTGTACTTTGCCGAGTAGAAAGTGCTGGCTCCGTAGTCTTGCTGACTCACTCCGAGCTGGAAATCCAGGTCGGCATGGCGCGTACTCATACGGGCGTCGACAAAGACATGACCCTTGTCGAAGTCGCTGTTGGTCGTACCGCCGTCGGAGCGCATATAGCCCGCGCTGACATGCGTCTTGACCTTGCCGCCCAGCGTCACGCGGGCGTCGCCACCCACGGTGCCAAACGAACCGGCCTGCACATTCAGGTCGAGACCCTTGTCCTCGTTGCGGCGCGTCACGATGTTGATGGCACCGCTGAAGGCAGACGTACCAAACACACGTGC
The DNA here is from genome assembly GCF_002251325.1 of Prevotella sp. P4-67. Taxonomy (NCBI): domain Bacteria; kingdom Pseudomonadati; phylum Bacteroidota; class Bacteroidia; order Bacteroidales; family Prevotellaceae; genus Prevotella; species Prevotella sp. P4-67. Next base: position 7,525 of record NZ_NPJL01000044.1, on the reverse strand, counting down.
AGCGGCACCCTCGAGAACCTCGATGCGCTCAATGTCAGAAAGAGAAACAGGGAAATCGGTGGCGTTGTGACCCGTCTGTGGGTTGGAAATGTTGACGCCATTCAGGAGAATGGCAATCTGGTCAAACGTACCGCCGTTGATTGAGATGTCCGTCTGTACACCAAAGCCACCGCGCTGACGGACATCCACGCCCGTGGCTAATTTCAACACATCGTTGACAGTCTCTACCGCCGCACGATGAATATCGTCGGCCGTGATGACCTTCACGATCTTGGCCGACTGCAAAGCGGTCAGCGGAGCCCGAGAGCCGGTCACTACCACCTCGTCGAGCTTCATCTCCTTGCGGCTCAGCGTGTCGGCAGCAGCCTCCACATGTGTGGTCAGCGTTCCAGCCTTGGCGTGGCTGAGGGTAGGCACCGTCAGCACTCCCACCAGTACCACGCGGCCCAGACAAGCAAAGAGCGCATAGCCCTTGTTTGAGAACCGCTTGAAACGCAGGGATGATTGTGAATTAAATATACTTTGTTTCATATCGGGTGCAAAGGTAGTGAAAACCGAGAGATGAACAAAACAAATCTATTTGTTTTTATTGCCGAGGTGCATTCTACCTTCACGATGGCAGGAGTGAAAACAACGACAACAGAAACAAGGATCAGCAGTTTTCCGTCACTAATCATCACCGGAAAGCAGCCATCCGCCACCGTCCTTTCCACCAACAGAAAACCCAAGATGACGCCTCGCTGCGGAGCAGTCATCTTGGGTTGCGTGCTATCTGTTACGCGGTCAGTCTACGCGTACATTATCTATAATATACATAGCCGGAGCTATGCGCTCATCACAACCGGGCAGCGGCGGACACTTCTCCTGGTTGGGGGTGTTGCGGTTGGGCAGGTCGCGATACTCGCCGGTGCGCAGACTCAGTCGCTCGGGGTGCTGGGCACTGTGCATGGCCAGCAACTTATGACCCTGCACCTCTACCCCACCATCGACGATGCGGATATTGAGGCTGAGCCATTCGCCCTGCTTATAGCTGCCCACAGCCTCGCCATTGGCCACCACCTTGCCACCATGCAGACTCACGCAGACGATGCGCACACCGTGGCGGTCGGTCACATCGACCTCAAAGGGATCATCGTTCTCGGCAGCCACCTGCACATCGAGACTGATATCGGTCTTGGGCTTAGCCTCAAACACACGAATGGCGCGGGCATAGTCGTAGCGGTCTGAGTCGGTGAGACAGAGCTGATGACGGTCGTTGACATAGACATCAGCCCAGCGCGGACGGTAGATATTCCAGTCGGTCACGGTGCCGTGGGGCTTGATGTTGTCAAAGTTGTCATTGACCGGACCCGTCCACTTGGTACGGATGGGGGTGGGCACACGAGCCACCCACACATCCTCTTTGTTCACCGTGTAGGCGAGCCACATGTCGTTGCCCGGGGGAGTAGCCTCGCCCTCGGTGATGCCACGCACGTAGCAGGGACCGAAGTCCTTGTTCTCGCCCATAAAGCGTCTGGGCGGCACCTCGCCATGCACCACACACATCGAGTCGTAGGTGATGCCGTCGTCGCTGCTGATGGCGATGAGCGGATAGCGATAGGGCTGGGTCTCTATAGGGTTGTAGCAGATGGCATAACGCCCGTCGGGCGTGCGCTGCCCCCACTGCTTGCCGCCAGCCATGATGAGCGACGGGATGCGCACGGGAGTGCTCCAGGTCTTGCCGTCGTCGGGAGAGAGGGCGGCATACGACCATTTCCACAGCGCCACGGTCTTTCCGTCCTTGCGGTGGTAGTAAGAGGTGGCCTGCACGCGGTTGATGGAGTCCTTGAGATTGTAGAACCCGTCAAGTCCGCGGTCTTCGTCTATCCACTGCAGCGTCTTGAGCTTGTCGCCGAGCAGCGCCTGGCAAGCCTCGCGGAAGCCCTTGTCCTTGCTCTTGGTGTAGAAGGGATAGGCGGTGTTGCTCTCATTCCACTGGGCGTGAGACGAGTAGCGGATGAAGTAGATGGGACCCATCGTGCCGTCGGCCTTGATTTCTCGCGCCACGCGCCCTATACCTCCCTCCTTGAAGGGGTTGTAGCTGTGACCGTAGAATGCCACCACGAGCAGCCGGCCGTTGGGAGCGGTGTAGAAACCCATGCGCTGGTGCATGATGTAACCATAGTAAGGCTTGGGGATGGTCACGCCCTGGGGAGCCTGATAAGGGGGAAAAGCCACAAAGGGCTTGCTCCAGTGGCGGCCGTCGTCAGAGGTGACGAGCAGGGTCTGGCCGGGCGGCTGCTGTTCGTCGACAGGGTTGGAGAGGTATTCCAGGTAGAACTTGCCGTGCCAGTAGGTGATGTTGGCAGCGTGGTTGTAAGTCCAGCCATAACCGTCGGCCTCGTCAGGATGGGTGCGGTTGGCACGCATCACCTGTACATTCTCAGCGCCGATGGCATAGGCCAGTCCGCCATCGTGCAGGCGGGGATTGCATATCTCTCCGCCGATATAACTCACCGGCTCGCGCTCAGAGCCGGTCTGCGCCGATGCCGTTGTGGTCATGAGCGCAAACAAAGGGATAAAAAATTGTCTCATCATAATCGTTGGTTTGATTTGATGAGACAAATTTACTAAATTTATGTGAGTCTACGGCCTTGCCGCAGCTTCTTTTTCAATGTCTATGATGCACTTTTAGCCATCTCGCGCTTCCATCTGAAGTAGCCTGCCACGGCTATGACGACATAGAGACCGTAGAGGCTCGCCTTGAAGGGTATGTCCTTGTAGAAGTAGAGCCCACAGGTGACCACATCGACCGCTATCCAGATGAGCCATTGCTCCAAATACTTGCGCGCGAGGGCCCAGATGCCCACGATGCTCAACGCTGTGGTGAAGCTGTCGGCCACGGGCACGCGAGAGTCGGTGTGGTAGGCCAGCAGATAGTAGATGACACCCCAGATAGTGAGCGTGAGCAGAGTCCAGGGCAGGATGAGCCGACGCTCGAAGTGGGTGATGGGCTTGTCGGACTTCTGCTTCGCCTCGCCGCGATGACCGCGCGTCCAGGTATAGAAACCGTAGCACGTCATGCAGATATAGTAGAACTCCATGCCGCAGTCGGCATAGAGTCCTTTTTCGTAGTAGAGCACCACGCCCAGCGCCTGCATCACAAAGCCCACGGGCCACAGCCATACCGAAGCCCGGTACTCGAACAGGATGTAGGCCAACCCCAGCAGGGTGGTCGTGATGTCAAGCCAGTGGTCGATGATGAATGTCTCCATCGCTGTCGTCGGTTAGAAGCGCAGTGTCACCGTACCCATCATCGTGAAGCCTGCCATAGGCATATAGCCCAGCTGGGTGTAGGGCTTGTCGGTGGTGTACATGCCATAGCCGATGGCGTTGTACACCCAACCGCCGGCAGCGTAGTGGCGGTTGAAGATGTTGTAGAGGTTCAGACCCAGAACGGCTTCCTTCACGCCTGCCACCTTCTTGAAGGTGTAGTTCATGTTGACATTGGTCTGCGAGTAGCAGGGGAGCGAACGCAGAGCGGTGGCGGTATTGTCGAGATACTGACGGCTTACGAAGTTGGTGTGCCATACAGCCTCGAAGGCCTTGTGGTGAACGTTGATGAAACCGTTAAGGATGGTAGATGGCGAGAATGCCAAGGTCGATTTGTCATAGTGCACCTTACCTGGATTGGTCTCGTCATCCCAGTTCTCGTAGTACTGGTCAAAGTTCTTCAGACGGTTGGCAGAGAAGGCGGCGTTACCAGCCACGGTGAGCCATGACAGAGGGCTGTAGTCGGCGGTGAGCTCGACACCCATGCGGTAGCTCTTGTCGATGTTGGTGGTGAGGTTTTCACCGATATCGCTCTGGGCACCGGTCTGCACAAACTGGTCTTTGTAGTCCATATAGTAGAGGTTCACGCCGGCGTTCCAGTCATGGGCAGAGTAGCTGTAACCCAACTCGAAGTCGAGCAGATGCTCGGCATCGGGAGAGCCGTAGCTGCCGTTGTCGGTGAAGTTGTTGCGCTCGGGCTCACGGCTGGCATAGGCTACAGAGAAGTAAGCCTTGTGACCGTCCTGATGGAAGGTGATACCGGCCTTGGGGTTCACGAAGTTGTACTGTTCGTCGATGTTGAGCATCTGGTTCTTGTAGGTGCCGTCAGCCTGCTCGTAGAACTTGTCGTTCTTGCCATCGGTCTTGTAGCCTACGTGGCGGTACTGTACATCGCCAAAGATATCCCAAGCCTCATTGAGGTGCAGCGTAGCCTTGACGAAGGCTGAATAGTCGTTCTTGCGTGCATCCGAGTCGTAATACTGGTAGTCGCCGTTGGCACGGAACTGGGCGTTGGCGCCCTCGTTGGCGATATAGGTGAGGTAGCCGAAGTGACCGCCACGGAACTGCTGCAGGTTGACACCACCGAGCACATCCCAGCTGTCGTCCTTGTAGTTGGCGTTGTACACCAGACCATAGGTGTGCTGGGTAAGGCCCTTCTTGCGGATAAAGTCAGAGCGCTTCACAAAGTTGCCCTCGTTGTCATAGTAGGTGAGACCAAACTTCTTGAACTTGTTGTTGGGACGGAACTCGGCATAATAGCCATAACCATAGGTATAGTGCAGGGCTACGTTGTGGCTCCAGTGGGCTGAAGGCTGGAAGGCTGCCGACAGGATGTTGTGGTTCTGATAGAAGTTGTCGGTGGTCTTGTCCCAGTACTTGCCGTTGTTGAGCTTGTAGCGGTAGGTCTGGTAGTTGCCGTTGGCATCCTTGGGGAAAGTATAGTTATCGTCGTCGAAGACCAGCCCCTCGTAGAGCGAGTTGTAACGGCCCAAGCCCTTCTTGTAGAGGTCTTTGTAGGTAAACATGCCGTCGGCTACGAGAGTGGCGTCGTCGTTACCGCCGGTGATACCGCTCCAGGCCTGGCCGGTCTTCTCAAAGTTGCCCACGTTCTTGTAGCTGAGGGTAAACTTGTCGCCATAGTAGGTCACGGCACCCAGATACGAACCCTGTCGTCCGGCTGTGCCATGCAGAAATCCGTCGGTGCTGCTCTCATGATAGGCGCCGTTGAAGACCACGTGGTCCCAGAGCAGGCCTGAAGAGAAGTTGAAGCCTACATTGTAGCTGTTGTAGGTGCCGAAACCGCCGTTGACCTCGAGCTGGGGCTTCAGACTGGGAGCGGCAGTGGCGAGCGAGATGGTACCACCGAAGGCACCGTCGCCGTTGGTAGAGGTACCGATACCGCGCTGGATCTGGGCTGAGCCCATGAGAGCGGCATAAGAGTTCATGTTGGCCCAGAAGACACACTGGTCCTCGGGAGAGTTGAGGGCTACACCGTCGAGAGTCACGTTGATACGGCTGTCGGCAGCGCCACGGATGCGGATGTGGCTGGTACCGATGCCAGTACCGTTCTCACTCCAAGCCACTACACCGGGAGTGTTGGCGAAGAGGAAGGGCAGCTCTCTGCCGGTCTTGCCAAAGCTCTGGAGCTCTGACTTCTTGAAGTTAGCTACTGCGAAGGGTGCGTTCTGCTGAGCGCGCACACCTTTGACTACCACCTCCTGCAGATTGATCATCTTCAGAGAGTCGGCAGTCTGCGCAATGGCGCCGGCTGTGCACAAGCATACGGCCACCATGCAAACAATCTTTTTCATTTTCATTCTGTTTTATAAAAACACATCAAGGGGACGTCTTCCCTGCGTCGGCATTACCCGTTTCAGGTTCAGTGGGTATAATCTCAGCCTGGACAAGAGCCCAAGCACCCCTTAGAATACGCCTTGTATTCCGAGTGCAAAGTTAGTAAAAGACGCAGACGTGGCAAAATATTTTCATAGAAATCACATTCACGAAGGCCATAATCAGCGATATGACCACGGAGAGAGCCCCGCGGAAGTCCGTAGAAACCACGGCGTCCGGGCAATTGCGCACCGCCACTACCCTGCTCACTCCCGCCATCACCCTGTTTGCTCCCGTCACTACCCTACTTGCTCCCGCAACTACCCTGTTCGCTCCCGTCACAACCCTATTCACCCCCCCCACCGTCCTATTCACCCCCGCCACTACCCTACTTGCTCCCGTCACTACCCTGCTTATGGAAAACACCCCCAGCCATCATCTTCGCGATAAAGTCAAAGCACGATAAGAGTAATTCGTGATTGGCAACCGGCGTTTCAGCCCACGCAACCATTATATCCAACCACGCATCCAGCTTTATCGCCCCTTGCAGCAGCTTGTGCGTCATCGCCAGAACAGCCCGCGCCATCGAGGCATAGAAAAAGGCAATTGGCAGACCTCATGCAGCGGTCTGCCAATTGCCTATATATAATAAGGTGTCGTCTGTGGTGGCTGTGCCCGAGGCGCAGCGGGGCTCTACTTGTCCTTCTTGCCGAAGAGCGAGAAGTGGACGTAGCGCTTGGGATGCTCGCGCAGATTATTGAGCAGCGTGTCGGCGCTCACGAGCGTCTTGTTGAGGTTCAGATAGAGCTGGCGGTCGTTGAGCAGCAGTCCGAGGGTGCCCTCGTTGCTGTTGAGCTTGGCGGTAAACTGCTCCATATTGGCTACGGTCTGGTCGACCTTGGCCATGGTGCCAGCCACATCCACTGCAGCCAGATTGCCGGTGAGTCGCTCGGTATTGTCGAGCACTCCGTTGGCCTTGGCCATCATGCCGGGCACGTTGCGGTTGAGGGTACCCAGCAGGGTGTTGAGCTCGCGGGTCGAGGTGTTGAGGTTGGCGGTGATGCCTTCGACATTGTGCAGCGAGTTGGCCACTGCGGGGTCGGCGAGCAGCGTGTTGAGACTCGCCATGATAGAGTCGAGCTTGGGCAGCATCTGTCCGATGGTGGGGGCAAGCTCTGCCACGGTGTCCATCAGGCCTCCGTTGACTCTGCCGGTGATGGTGTCGCCGGGGTGTACGGTAGCGGTCGCGTCGTGACCGAGCAGGAGGTTGACCTTGAGGTTGCCCATCATGTCGCTCTCTATCTCGGCGGTGGTGCCGGCAGGGATGACGAGCTGGCGGTCGGTGCCGAAGCCCACGATGACGCTGCCGCCATGGGCATAGTCGAAATCGATGGTCTTGACTGTACCCACCTTGTAGCCGTTGACAAAAATGGGATTGGAGGCGGTAAGTCCGCTGATGTTGTCAAACTTGGCAAAGTATACGTTGTCGTTGGAGAAGAGGCTCTTGCCCTTCAGAAAATTCATGCCGAAAAAGAGCAGAACGATGCTCACGATGGCTGCTAATGCTATCCTTACTTCTTTGGTGAAAAAACTCATTGCCGTTGTTGTATTAATTAGGATTTTACTTGTTACTCTTAAATTCGCGGATGGCCTGACCCACATTCATCTTCTGGCCGCCCTTGAAAGCCACGATAAAGGCTTCGGGGAAGCGGTCGAGGATGGACTTGCGCAGACGGGAAATCTCGTTGTAGTCGGTCGAGGCACCATAGGTGTACTTGTACCATTCTCCCTCCTGATAGCAGTCCACTGGGGCAAGGCCCTTGAAGTGCTTGTCACCCGCCTTGACAAAGGCTGAGCTGGAGAGTATCTGCACCTTGAA
>NZ_NPJL01000043.1:0-625 GCF_002251325.1 Prevotella sp. P4-67 | reverse complement strand
AAAAAGTCCGGCTTTCGCCGGTACAAAAACAGCTACGGATAGAGGCCCCTCCCCAAACCCTCCTGAAAGCCCCTCCCCATCCCTCCCCAAGGGGCGGGAGCTCATTCCCGCTGAGTTTAAGGATGTTGGGGTACTGCTCCTTCCCCTTGGGTAAAGCTGGGATGGGGCCTCTATGTTGGGATGGGGCTTGCTGTTGGATGGTACGCACCCCCGGCAACTCTGTAGGAGTTGCGATTTCATAGCCCAGGGTTGAGGCGTGCAGCGCCTCTACCCTGGGTATATGTATAATAAGGGTAGCAACGCTGTAAGTGTTGCGGTTAGCCGTAGGCGTTACCCGCAGCAGGATAATGGGTAGGAACAGGTTGGTGAAAACCATAAGATTGAGTATAACGCCTACGGCTAATCGCAACTCCTGTAGAGTTGCCAGATTAGTGGGGTGCTTACCCAGGGTAGCGTGCTTCGCCCGCAACCCTGGGCTGGGGAATCGCAACTCCGTCAGAGTTGCTGCTGCTTGAGGGGGCTACAATAGAAGCCCCTCCCCAGCCCTCCCCAAGGGGCGGGAGCCCCATTCTCCTGAGCTTTAGGCGATTGCGTGACGCTCCCTCCCCTTGGGAGGGCACTGAAA